>JBPCWT010000033.1:0-31810 GCA_051009255.1 Ruegeria sp.
ATCCGAAATCGGTCAACCGGGTCAGCCGGAATCGTTTGCCGACACCGGACCCGATGACCCGGCTGTTTTGATTTACACTTCTGGCACAACGGGTAGCCCCAAAGGTGCGCTGCATGGCCACCGCATACTGACAGGCCATTTGCCCGGAGTTTCCATCAGCCACAATCATTTACGTGGCGGGGATTGCCTTTGGACACCGGCGGATTGGGCGTGGATTGGCGGATTGTTCGACGTGTTAATGCCTGGATTGGCGCTGGGCATACCGGTTGTCGCAGCGCGACTTGAGAAATTCTCGCCGCAGGCATGTGCCGATGTGATCGCGCAATGCGGCGTTCGCAACGTGTTTTTGCCACCAACAGCGCTGAGGATGCTCAAGGCGGCGGATCAGTCGATACCGGGTCTTCGCTCGGTCGCGTCTGGAGGAGAGCCTTTGGGCGCAGAAATGTTGACATGGGGCGAACAAGCCTTTGGGCTGACGATCAACGAGTTTTATGGCCAGACTGAATGCAACATGGTCGTTTCGTCCTGTTCGCAGGATTTTCCCGTGCGACCGGGGTGCATTGGCAAAGCAGTACCAGGACATGTGATCGCCGTGTTAGACGACGACGGCAACCCGACAGAGGGCGAAGGTGACGTGGCGATCCGGCGGGGATCGGCGTCAATGTTGTTGGAGTACTGGAATCGACCGAAAGCCACATCCGAGAAATTTCGCGGCGATTGGCTGATCACGGGTGATCGTGGTGTTTGGGAGGGCAACTACTTGCGGTTCGTAGGCCGAGAAGATGACGTGATTACATCCGCTGGTTACCGCATCGGCCCGGCAGAGATCGAGGACTGCCTGTTGACTCATCCGGCGGTCGCGACGGTCGGCGTGGTCGGCAAACCTGATCCGCTGCGGACCGAAATTGTCAAAGCTTTTGTCGTGCTGAAACCGGGGGCCGAGACCTCGGGCGCAGAGTTGCAGGATTGGGTCAAGGACCGTCTGGCGCAGTATTCCTACCCGCGCGAAGTGGCGTTTCTGGAGAAACTGCCGATTACGGTGACGGGTAAGGTGATCCGGAAAGAATTGAAAGCCCGCGCACAAGCGGAGTTGGAGTTAGACAAATGAAACTCAAATCCAAAGCAATGCCCGCCTCCGAGGGTTTCAAGGTAAACCGTGCGGCGCATCTCGACGCGCTGGCGCAAATCTCTGCCGCTGCCGCTGCCGCTCGTATGGGCGGAGGAGAGAAGTCCCGTGCCCGTCATGAATCCCGCGGCAAGATGTTGCCCCGGCGACGGGTGGCCAACTTGTTGGATGCCGGGTCTCCATTCCTGGAAATCGGGGCGACGGCGGCGCATGAAATGTATGATGGCGCGGCCCCCTGTGCCGGCGTCATCGCGGGCATAGGCCGGGTACATGGGCAAGAGGTTATGGTGGTCTGCAACGACGCCACCGTAAAGGGCGGCACTTATTATCCGATGACGGTCAAGAAACACCTGCGCGCGCAGGAGATTGCCGAAGAAAATAATCTGCCGTGCATCTATTTGGTCGATAGCGGTGGCGCAAATCTTCCCAATCAGGACGAGGTTTTTCCAGATCGCGACCATTTTGGCCGCATTTTCTATAATCAGGCGCGGATGAGTGCGAAGGGAATCCCTCAGATCGCTGTTGTGATGGGATCGTGTACGGCGGGCGGGGCTTATGTGCCTGCGATGTCGGATGTGACAATCATCGTGAAGGAGCAGGGCACGATCTTTTTGGCCGGTCCGCCGCTGGTAAAGGCCGCGACAGGCGAGGTGGTCAGTTCCGAGGATCTGGGCGGTGGCGATGTGCATACACGACTGTCCGGAGTGGCTGATTATCTGGCCGAGGATGACGCCCATGCGCTGGCGCTCGCGCGTCGTGCGGTGGAATCTCTGAACCGCAAAAGGCCGCAAACCGTAAATTGGGCCAGCCCCGAAGAACCGGCCTATGACCCCAAAGAAATCTTGGGCGTTGTTCCAGCTGACTTACGCACCCCATATGACATCCGCGAAGTGATCGCGCGATTGGTAGACGGCTCGCGCTTTGACGAATTCAAACCACGATTCGGTGAAACGCTGGTGACAGGCTTTGCTCATCTCAAAGGATGTCCCATCGGGATTATCGCCAACAATGGCGTATTGTTTTCAGAGGCAGCGCAAAAAGGCGCACATTTTGTCGAGCTTTGTTCGCAAAGGAAAATCCCGCTGGTGTTTTTGCAAAACATCACGGGTTTCATGGTTGGGCGGAAGTATGAGAACGAAGGTATCGCGCGGCACGGGGCCAAGATGGTCACGGCTGTAGCCTCGACCTCGGTTCCCAAGATCACCATGCTGGTCGGTGGCTCGTTCGGCGCTGGCAACTATGGGATGGCAGGTCGCGCCTATCAGCCCCGATTTCTGTGGACATGGCCGAATTCGCGTATTTCCGTCATGGGCGGTGAACAGGCAGCGGGCGTGTTGGCAACTGTCAAACGTGATGGAATCGAACGGCAGGGTGGTACGTGGTCAACCGAAGAAGAGGCTGAATTTAAACGTCCGACGCTGGAAATGTTCGAGAAACAGTCCCACCCTCTCTATGCCGCGGCCCGGCTGTGGGATGATGGTATCATTGACCCACGCCAAAGCCGCGATGTTCTGGCGCTGTCCTTAAGTGCCGCACTAAACGCCCCGATCGAGGAGACACGTTTCGGCGTGTTCAGGATGTAAAATGGACAAGATCGCAGAGATCAGGCGTCTGCAGGAAAGATATCCTGACGCGCAAACTTTCAAGTTTGGCGACAACCAGAAACTATGTGACGAACTTCTGGCCTTGGTTCGGTCGGGCAAAAAGACGGCAACCTGCGGCGCGCTTAGGGATTTCAATAGCGGAGCCGAAGCAATGCCAGTCGCTGGACGACGGGACATTGCCTTGGATTGGGACGATATGCCGGCGTTGGTAATCGAAACTATTGAGGTGGCGATACGGCGCTATTGCGATGTGTCCAAAGAATTTGCTTTGGCCGAGGGTGAAAACGAAACTCTGGAAGGTTGGCAAGAAGATCATCGTCGATACTTTGCGCGCAATGGCGGTTTTGATCCGGAAATGGAACTGGTTTGCGAGCGTTTTCGCCTCGTCGAGGATTTGGCAGGAAAAGAGTAGTTTAGATGTTCAACAAAATACTGATAGCCAATCGCGGCGAAATCGCCTGTCGGGTTGTTGAGACAGCCCAGTCAATGGGGGTCTCTTGCGTGGCTGTGTATTCGGATGCGGACGCGTCGGCCAAGCACGTGCAGATAGCTGACGAGGCCTGTAATATCGGCAGCGCAGCGCCGGCTGAAAGTTATCTAAAGGGCGACGTGATTATTCAGGCGGCGCTGGAAACGGGCGCTCAGGCAATTCACCCGGGATATGGCTTCCTGTCCGAAAACCCAGATTTTGTTGATGCTGTCGAGGCTGCGGGGCTGGTGTTCATTGGACCATCTGCTGATGCAATCCGGAAAATGGGCCTGAAAGACGCTGCCAAAGTGCTAATGGAGCAGGCGGGTGTTCCGGTGGTTCCGGGGTATCACGGCGACAATCAGGATCCGGAACACTTGTCCGGCGCAGCTGATGCCATTGGGTATCCAGTGCTAATCAAAGCTGTAGCCGGGGGCGGCGGCAAGGGCATGCGTTTGGTCGACCGACCAGAGGATTTTCAGGCTGCATTGGACAGCGCACGGGGCGAGGCGCGAACGGCATTTGGCAATGATGCCGTTTTGGTCGAGAAATTCGTATCAAAGCCACGGCATATCGAAGTGCAGATATTTGGTGACGGTACTCATGCTGTTCACCTGTTCGAACGTGATTGTTCATTGCAGCGTCGGCATCAGAAAGTGATTGAAGAGGCACCAGCGCCCGGAATGACAACTGAAATGCGCGAGGCGATGGGGCAGGCAGGCGTACGCGCAGCCGAGGCAATTGGATACAGCGGCGCAGGAACGGTGGAATTCATCGTTGACGCATCAGACGGTCTGCGGTCGGACCGTTTCTGGTTCATGGAAATGAATACGCGTCTGCAAGTAGAGCACCCGGTTACCGAAGCAATCACTGGCGTTGATCTGGTAGAGTGGCAATTACGTGTTGCTGCTGGAGAATCATTGCCAGCACATCAAGAGGAATTGGGTATCAGGGGCCACGCATTCGAGGCACGGTTGTATGCCGAAGACGTGCCAAAGGGGTTTCTGCCAGCAACTGGAACGCTAACGCATCTAAGGTTTTCCTCGGGATGTCGTGCTGACAGCGGTGTACGCGCAGGTGATGCCATCAGCCCATGGTACGATCCCATGATTGCCAAGATCATTGTGCACGGCCCGACGCGCGAGGTTGCACTGGCGTCGCTGAGCAGAGCGCTGAGCGGAACAGAGGTTGGTGGAACCGTCACAAACCTGGCTTTTCTGGGCGCATTGGCACAGCATCAGGGTTTCGCAACAGGTGACGTAGATACCGGCCTGATTGGTCGGGAATTGGATGTGCTGGTGCAAGAGGTGGTGCCTGAGCCTGCACAGATGGTGGCCGCTGCTATGACCGCCTTGAACCTTGTCGAAGTCGAACAAGACGCAGGCTTTACCTTGTGGGCACCGTTACACCGCGCTGTGCAACTGCGTTGGCAGGACGATATCCTTGATTTGGATGTTCAGGTCGAAAGCGCGCATAGGCAACGGTGGCAGGTTGGCGAGGATCGGATCGAAGCTGTGCGAAATGACGAGGAGTGGATCATTGATGGAAAGCCAATGCCCGAAGTTTCGGTTTCCGGGTCAGCAATTACGGTGTTTGATGCTTACGGAATGTCGTTCGACATAATTGATCCGCTTGACCGCGATAGTAACGCGGCGGGGGATACCAATGTGGTCGAGGCGCCAATGCCGGGTTTGGTCAAGGCCGTGTTCGCCGAGGCCGGGCAATCGGTGAACGAAGGGGACCGGCTGGCGATACTTGAAGCCATGAAAATGGAACATGCATTACTTGCTGCACGGGACGGTATCGTGGCAGAAGTTCTGGCCCAAGCGGGCAGCCAGGTCGAAGCCGGAGCAGCCTTGGTACGTCTGGAAGAGGAATAGCAGGCCAGCCCGGTCATTCAGGTTGGGTACTGCAATGGGAGAAGTAGATGGGCGACAGGGTTGAAATCTTTGAAGTGGGGCCGCGCGATGGGCTTCAGAACGAAAAGCGCGAGATACCGGTTGCCGAAAAGGTGGATTTGGTAAACTGCCTGAGCGGTGCGGGTTTTAATCGCATCGAAGTCGCAAGCTTCGTTTCACCGAAATGGGTGCCACAGATGGCAGGGAGCGCCGAGGTGCTGGCAGGAATAAACCGTGCCAAAGGTGTACGATACGCCGCCCTGACACCCAATATGCGGGGCTACGAAGATGCGTTAGCCGCTGGGGTCGATGAAATTGCTGTATTCGCCTCTGCGTCGGAAGGGTTTTCCAAAGCGAATATCAACGCGACCATTGAAGACTCAATTGAACGATTTACCCCGATACTCGAAGCCGCACGTCACATCGACCTGCCTGTGCGGGGGTATGTGTCCTGCGTCACCGATTGTCCGTATGACGGGCCGACACCGCCCGAAAAAGTGGCCGAAGTTGCGGATCAATTGTTCGCTCTTGGATGCTATGAGGTCTCTCTGGGTGACACGATTGGACAAGGTACACCGGATTCAATTGCCAGAATGTTGATGGCGGTGCGTGAGCGGGTTCCCGTTACGCGCCTTGCGGGTCATTTTCACGATACCAACGGCCGTGCGATCGACAACATAGACGCCTCGCTTGCCTTGGGTGTTCGTGTGTTTGACGCCGCGACTGGTGGGTTGGGTGGGTGCCCCTATGCGCCGGGCGCGGTAGGCAACGTAGCCACGGAAGCGGTCGCCGCCCATCTGGGCCGGCTGGGATACGAGACGGGATTGGACGCAGACGTACTTGAAAAAGCAGCAGGCATGGCGCGTGCCATGCGCGCGGAGTGAGGGGACGGCATGTTTGAAACGATCAAGCTGGAAATCGATCCGCGCGGTGTTGCCACCCTGACGCTGGATCGGCCAGAAAAACACAATGCAATGTCAGCCACTATGCTGACCGAGTTGACAGCCATTGCCGATCAAATAGCAAAAGAGGATACAATCCGGGTTGTTGTTCTTAGGGCCGCTGGGAAATCTTTTTGTGCCGGTGGCGATCTTGGATGGATGCAGGCGCAGATGGCTGCCGATCCTGCAACCCGCTTTGTCGAGGCCCGCAAACTTGCCGAGATGTTGCAGGCGTTGAATTCACTACCCAAACCGTTGATCGGCGCACTGCAAGGCAACGCGTTTGGCGGTGGCGTGGGGCTGGCATCGGTTTGTGACGTTGCAATAGGTGTGGAGAGCCTGAGAATGGGCCTTACTGAAACCCGGTTGGGACTGATACCGGCGACAATTGGGCCGTATGTGATTGCGAGAATGGGCGAAGCACGCGCGCGTCGCGTTTTCATGTCGGCGCGGTTGTTTGGAGCAGAAGAGGCGGTAGAGCTTGGGCTGTTGGCCAGAGCAGTACCGGCAAAGGATTTGACCAAAGCGGTTGAGGCCGAAGTTGAACCATATCTTTCCTGCGCTCCGGGAGCAGTTGCGACGGCCAAACAATTGGTTCGCGAACTGGGGCCACAAATTGATGACGCCTTGATCGACCGCACAATCCAGGCATTGGTCGATAGATGGGAGACGGACGAAGCGCGCGAGGGAATCGAGGCTTTCTTCGACAAGAGAAAACCTGCATGGAATATTAAGGTTTGACAAACGCTGCTTGTGCAGCATTTTTCGCAAAAGCGGTCGAAATGTTTTAGTCTTTACAACCGGAATAATGCGCTGGTGCGCGTCTGTGTTCGGTTGACCCTCTGACCCCACACGGATAGAGAATGTCCAGTCAACACGCCAATTGACGGCGCGCTCAAAGGCAGGGCACGCAGGAAAGGAGCCACACGTGGAAGAGCTGTTGCGGGAGTATCTCCCGATACTGGTGTTTCTGGTCGTCGCCGTGGGCCTTGGAATTGTCCTTATTCTAGCGGCTGTCGTGCTGGCAGTGCGTAATCCGGACCCCGAAAAAGTCAGCGCGTATGAGTGTGGTTTCAACGCATTCGACGATGCGCGGATGAAGTTCGACGTCCGATTCTATCTGGTTTCGATTCTCTTCATCATCTTCGATCTGGAGATTGCGTTTCTGTTTCCATGGGCCGTCGGATTCAAAGACATCAGTGACGTTGGGTTTTGGTCGATGATGATCTTCCTTGCGGTTCTGACCATCGGCTTTGCTTACGAATGGAAGAAGGGGGCCCTGGAATGGGAGTGATGACGGGTGCCAATACGGCGGGCGTCGACAAGGAAGTCGCCACCCAGACCCTGAACGCCGAGTTGCAGGACAAAGGGTTCCTGCTGACGTCGACCGAGGACATCATTAACTGGGCACGCACGGGTTCCTTGCACTGGATGACGTTCGGTCTGGCGTGTTGTGCGGTTGAGATGATGCATACTTCGATGCCGCGTTACGATGCTGAACGTTTTGGAATCGCGCCGCGGGCATCCCCGCGCCAGTCAGACGTGATGATCGTGGCCGGAACATTGACAAATAAAATGGCACCTGCGCTGCGCAAGGTGTATGACCAGATGCCAGAGCCACGTTACGTGATCTCGATGGGATCCTGCGCCAACGGCGGTGGTTATTACCACTATTCATACTCTGTTGTGCGTGGTTGTGATCGCATTGTGCCCGTCGATATCTATGTGCCCGGATGCCCACCGACAGCAGAGGCGCTGCTGTATGGCATCATGCAACTGCAACGCAAAATCCGCCGCACCGGCACCATTGTGCGCTGAGGAGGCACCAGATGAGCGAAGCACTCAAGGAACTTGGCGCGCAACTGGAAATCAAGCGTGCAGACTGCGTTTTGTCATGGGATGTCTCTCATGACGAACTGAATGTAGATGTGGCACCGTCGAACCTGGTGGGATTTATCGAGTATCTGAAATCCGATCAAAGCTGCAAATTCTCTACATTAGTGGACATTACCGGCGTTGATTACCCCGAACGGGCCAAGCGATTTGATGTGGTTTACCACTTTTTGTCGATGTACCAGAACCAGCGTATTCGTCTGCGTGTGTCGATCCGCGAAGACGACATGGTTCCGTCGATTGTCGATGTTCATCCCTCTGCCAACTGGTTTGAGCGCGAAGTGTTCGATATGTTTGGCATCCTTTTCTCAGGCCACCCCGATTTACGGCGTATCCTGACGGACTATGGATTTCGCGGCCATCCGCTGCGCAAGGATTTCCCGACCACGGGCTATACCGAGGTTCGATATGACGAGGCGCAAAAGCGCGTTGTTTACGAGCCCGTCAGCCTTGTGCAGGAGTACCGCCAGTTTGATTTCATGAGCCCGTGGGAAGGCGCAAATTACATTTTGCCTGATGATGAAAAGCAGGAGAGTTAATTCATGGAATACCTGATTTGGATCATACTCGTCGTTGCGACGGTCATTCCGATGATAAAGCTGCTGCCGCATTTCGGCATAAACAAGAATTGGGCGTTCGCCTGCGTTATATCCCCGGCGGTTATCGTATTGCTGTGGATTATGGCGATGAAGCTGCAAGAGATGGAGCGCCGCTAAGATGCTGTTGATGCTGGGGGAACTGATCGCGCTGGGTGCGCTGGGCATCCTTCTGGCAGGGGCGGCGGCCAAGGCGGCCAGTGGGAAAAAGGTTCGGGTACGGGCCGAGGCGAAAAAGAACAAGCGGGGGCGTCGCTGACGCTTTCGGTTCCCTACCTATCTGGTCGGGGTAAAGGAAAAGCCGGGGAAATCCCTGGACAGGAGAGACACGATGATGGATGGCGGCAAGGGCTTCGACGACGCTTTGACGGGCGAACAGAAGATCCGCAACTTCAACATCAATTTCGGCCCGCAGCACCCTGCGGCACACGGCGTGTTGCGTATGGTTCTGGAGCTTGACGGAGAGATCGTCGAGCGCTGCGACCCACATATTGGCCTGCTGCACCGCGGCACCGAAAAACTGATGGAAAGCCG
This sequence comes from Ruegeria sp., assembly GCA_051009255.1. GTDB lineage: Bacteria > Pseudomonadota > Alphaproteobacteria > Rhodobacterales > Rhodobacteraceae > Ruegeria. The sequence continues at coordinate 9,062 of JBPCWT010000033.1, forward strand.
CACCTATCTGCAGAACCTGCCTTATTTCGACAGGCTCGACTATGTGGCGCCAATGAATCAGGAACACGCCTGGTGTCTGGCCATTGAAAAACTGACCGGCGTCGAAGTTCCCCGCCGGGCCTCGTTGATCCGGGTGTTGTATTCCGAAATCGGTCGAATCCTGAACCACCTGATGAATGTAACCACGCAAGCGATGGATGTGGGCGCTCTCACGCCGCCGCTGTGGGGTTTTGAACAGCGTGAACAATTGATGGTGTTTTACGAGCGCGCCTGCGGTGCCCGTCTGCACGCAGCCTATTTTCGCCCAGGTGGCGTGCATCAGGACCTGCCGCCCGAGCTGTTGGACGATATCGAAGCGTGGAGCCACGAGTTCCCGAACCTTTTGGGCGATATCGACGGTTTGCTGACGGAAAACCGTATCTTCAAACAGCGTAACGCCGACATCGGCGTCGTGACCGAAGACGACATTAACCAATACGGTTTCTCAGGGGTGATGGTTCGCGGCTCTGGCCTTGCATGGGATCTGCGCCGTGCGCAGCCTTATGAATGCTACGACGAGTTTGATTTTCAGATCCCAGTGGGCAAGAACGGCGATTGCTATGATCGGTATCTGGTGCGGATGGAAGAGATGCGCCAGTCGACCTCGATTATTCGTCAGGCCATTGCCAAGCTTCGCGATTGCCCAGGTGACATCCTGGCGCGTGGCAAGATCACCCCGCCCAAGCGATCAGAAATGAAAACATCTATGGAAAGCCTGATCCATCACTTCAAACTGTACACCGAAGGTTTCCACGTGCCTGCCGGTGAAGTTTACGCAGCGATCGAAGCGCCCAAGGGCGAGTTCGGTGTTTATCTGGTGGCGGACGGAAGCAACAAACCATATCGCGCGAAAATTCGTGCGCCGGGTTACCCGCACCTGCAGGCCATGGACTACATCGCCAAGGGCCACCAGCTGGCAGACATCGCGGCCATCATTGGTTCCTTGGATATCGTATTTGGAGAGATTGACCGGTGACATTGAAGTATCAACATAAGAAAACCGGTGAAGAGTACGAACCCAAGATGTATGAGGGTGGTTACCGGGTGATGATCGAACTGGCATCGCTTGAAGACTTTCGGCGTTTTTCGAAAATAGCTCATAGTGCGCGCTTGAAAAAAATCGGTTCTCAGCAAGACAATGTTGTTGCATTTGCTGAACTTGAAGAGGTTCAATGATGCTTCGCCGTCTTCATCCTGAACAGCCAGATAGCTTTGCCTTCACTGCCGCCAACCAGCAGTGGGCCGAAGCGCAGCTTACGAAGTATCCCGAGGGGCGTCAGGCCAGTGCGGTTATCCCATTGCTTTGGCGCGCGCAAGAGCAGGAGGGCTGGCTGAGCCGCCCTGCAATTGAATCGGTGGCTGATTTGCTGGGTATGGCCTATATCCGCGTACTCGAGGTTGCATCTTTCTACTTTATGTTTCAGCTGCAACCCGTTGGATCAATTGCACATATTCAGGTTTGTGGCACGACATCCTGCATGATTTGCGGGGCAGAGGATCTGATTGCGGTCTGTAAGGAAAAAATTGCTGACAAACCGCATGCGCTGTCGGCAGATGGCAAGCTGAGCTGGGAAGAGGTTGAATGCCTTGGATCGTGCACCAACGCGCCGGTGGCACAGATTGGCAAGGACTATTACGAGGACCTGACCGCCGATAGCTTTGGCAGGATCATTGATGATCTGGCGGCTGGCAAGGTGCCGCTTCCCGGACCGCAAAACGGCCGCTACGGTTCCGAGCCGTTGAAGGGGCTGACCAGCCTGAAAGACTATGAAAGCGGTAAAACGCAGTACAACGCCAGCGTTCAACTGGCTGCTGATGTCGGCGACACTGTCAAGCGCATCGACGGGTCAGAGGCACCGATCCTGACCCCTTGGTTGGGCAAGGATGGTAAAGCCGCAGCAACCAAGGCTGCGCCTAAGCCACCGAAAACCCCAGCTGCGGCCAAAACAGCCGTACAACAAGCGGCAGAGGCCAAAAAGGCGGAAGCCGCAGAAGCTCAACCCGACACTTTGACGGGGGCACGGGATGGCAAGGCCGATGATCTGAAAATGCTCAAAGGTGTGGGGCCAAAGCTGGAGCAAAAGCTGAACGAGCTGGGCTTTTACCACTATGACCAAATTGCGGGCTGGAAGCCCGAGCATGTGGCCTGGGTTGATGCGCGCCTGAAGTTCAAAGGCCGGATCGAGCGCGACAGTTGGATCGAACAAGCCGGCAAGCTGGCATCGGGTAAAGAAACGGAATTCGCGAAACGCGCTAAGGAAGACGGAACCTACGAAAAGTAGGGCAACCGCTGGAATAGTGGGCACCTGAACGGGCCCGGAGACGAGATGGACGAAGATAAGGAACTGGCCATAGCCCGAAAGGGTCGTCACATCGGGGTGGTCATTGCCGTGACCATGCTGTTGTGGCTTGCCGTGACTTTGTTCATCGGTCCCGCATTGGAATTGCCGGGGCGGTTTGCGCTGCTTTTTGATTTTGCGGCACTGGCGGGCTTTGTCTATGCGGTGATCAACATTCTTCAACTCTGGCGCATGCGCCAGGACAGCCAAGGGTAAACTAGCGATGCTGAAGGATCAGGACCGGATCTTTACCAACATCTACGGGATGCATGACCGCACGCTCAAAGGTGCGCAGGCCCGGGGGCATTGGGACGGCACCGCTGGCCTGATCGACAAGGGCCGCGACTGGATTATCCAGACGATGAAAGATTCTGGTCTTCGCGGTCGAGGCGGAGCGGGCTTTCCGACTGGTCTGAAGTGGTCATTCATGCCCAAGGAAAGCGATGGGCGACCGGCTTATCTGGTTGTGAATGCAGACGAATCCGAACCCGGAACCTGCAAAGACCGCGAAATCATGCGCCACGATCCGCATACTCTGATCGAAGGTTGCCTGATCGCGTCGTACGCGATGAACGCGCATACATGTTACATTTACCTGCGTGGCGAATACATCCGTGAACGCGAGGCGTTGCAGGCCGCAGTGGACGAAGCCTATGAGTCCGGCCTGCTGGGCAAAAACGCTGCTGGATCAGGTTGGGATTTCGATCTATTCCTTCATCACGGTGCTGGCGCATATATCTGCGGTGAAGAAACCGCTCTGCTCGAAAGCCTTGAGGGCAAGAAGGGCATGCCGCGAATGAAGCCTCCGTTCCCGGCGGGTGCGGGATTGTACGGCTGCCCAACAACAGTGAACAACGTCGAATCCATTGCGGTGGTTCCTACCATCCTGCGGCGCGGTGCTGACTGGTTCGCGGGTTTTGGCCGTCAGAATAATGCCGGTACCAAGTTGTTTGCGATCTCGGGGCATGTAAACAACCCATGTGTCGTCGAAGAAGCAATGTCGATTTCCTTTGAAGATTTGATTGAAACGCATTGCGGCGGAATTCGTGGCGGCTGGGATAATCTGATGGCAGTCATCCCCGGCGGTTCGTCCGTGCCGTGTGTGCGCGGTGAAAACATGCGCGATGCGATGATGGATTTCGACTATTTGCGTGGCGAGCTGGGATCTGGTCTGGGAACGGCTGCCGTGATCGTGATGGATAAGTCCACTGACATCATCAAGGCGATCTGGCGGCTGTCTAAGTTTTACAAACACGAAAGTTGTGGCCAGTGCACGCCATGTCGTGAAGGCACTGGATGGATGATGCGGGTCATGGATCGTCTGGTAAGGGGCGAAGCAGAGTTGGAAGAGATCGACATGCTGTTTGATGTAACCAAACAGGTCGAGGGTCATACGATCTGCGCCTTGGGCGATGCGGCCGCGTGGCCGATCCAGGGCTTGATCCGTAACTTCCGAGAAGAAATCGAAGATCGCATCAGGGCCCAGAAATCGGGTCGTATGGGTGCGATGGCAGCGGAGTAAATCAATGGAAATCTTTGCCGAATATTCTCATGCGATCGTGTCTTTGGTCGTCTTAGCAATGGTTTTGCTTGTTATTTCGCCAATTACCGGACTGGCGAAGCAAAACAAAGGGCTGGCGCCCGGAGCGACCCCAGAACAAGATTATTCCGATTCCGCCTATCGTCTGAACCGGGCTTATCTGAACGGTACCGAAAATCTGCCGGGATTTGTGACCGTGACATTTGCGGCCATTCTGCTGGGGGCCAGCCCGTTCTGGGTTAACCTGTTGGCCTCTGTGGCCTTGGTTGCGCGGCTTGTGATGCTGGTCATTCACATTCGCGGTATCGGCAAACCTCACAACGGGCCGCGGACAATTTTCTATGTGATTGCTTGGCTTTGTATGCTTGTGCTTGGGCTCATGGCATTGGTCGCGGCGTTCTGAGCGTGGGCATAGGGACTGAGGTGATGATCAAGCAGGTTTCCATGATTGGGGTAATAGCGGTTCTATCCATCGCTTCTGCCTGCAGTCGTGACGCAGAAGACAGAATCCTGTTTGATGGATACTCTTTCCGTGCCAAGGCAAAACTGGTGGACAAGAAGACCTCGCCGACGGATTTCACAGTCACTGTAAAAGGCGTGTCAGCCTCGCTTGACGGTGCGCGTGAAGCTGGCCGGTACGAGGGAACCCGATTTTGCATTCAAAACATCGGGTCTTCGAAAATAGATTGGCGCGTGGGTCCGGACACCGACCCTCAGAACCTGCAAATTGTGAACAATACGATTACTTTCGCGGGGTCATGCCAAAGACCATGACGTTTGTGATTGCATATCGGGGTTCAGACCGCAGGTCGTTATTGCATAGCAAATCGGCTGCTTTTCGTCTTGGGAAACCCAAGACGAAAGGAACTGTGATATCGCTTGTGATACCGACAATACTGGCTGCAATGATAGCCATGCCAACAACGGCGCTTGCCAAACCACCCTTGCGCGAAGTCAAGGAGATCGACGACGCGCTCTATTACATCGCCATTGCCAATGAAATTACGGAGTTCTGCACCTCGATCAGCGGGCGCAGGATGAAGGCGATCGGGGTCATGTGGGGACTGAAATCACAAGCAAATAAGCTGGGATATTCCGACACGGAAATCCGGGCTTATGTGGAATCTGATGCCGAAAAAGAACGTATGCGCGCCAAGGGTGAAGCCTATTTGGCCAAGCAGGGTGTCACTTACGAACAACCAGAGACATTTTGTGCGCTAGGGCGTGCGGAAATCGAAAGAAACAGCGCTGTCGGCGTTTATTTGAGGGCGAACTAGATCATGTCTGACCTCCGCAAGATCAACATTGATGGGCAGGAAATTGAAGTCGATGGCGCAATGACCCTGATCCAGGCCTGCGAACAGGCCGGTGTCGAAGTGCCGCGCTTTTGCTACCACGAGCGCCTGTCGATTGCCGGGAATTGCCGGATGTGCCTGGTCGAGGTTGTGGGTGGTCCGCCCAAGCCAGCGGCATCATGCGCGATGCAGGTACGCGACTTGCGCCCGGGGCCAGAAGGGCAGTCGCCCGTTGTCAAAACGAACTCTCCGATGGTCAAAAAGGCCCGCGAGGGCGTGATGGAGTTCCTTCTTATTAATCACCCATTGGATTGCCCGATCTGCGATCAGGGTGGAGAATGTGACCTGCAGGATCAGGCGATGGCCTATGGCATGTCTGGTACGCGATTCAAAGAAGCCAAACGAGCCGTTGACGATCTGGATCTTGGACCGCTGGTCGGCACCGCCATGACCCGTTGCATCAGTTGTACCCGCTGCGTGCGTTTCACTTCTGAAGTCGCGGGGATCACCCAGATGGGCCAGACCGGGCGCGGTGAAGATGCGGAAATTACATCCTACCTCAACCAGACGCTCGATTCGAACATGCAAGGGAATATCATCGATCTTTGCCCGGTTGGGGCACTGACGTCGAAACCTTATTCGTTCACTGCCCGTCCTTGGGAGCTGACCAAGACGGAGAGCATCGATGTCATGGATGCGCTTGGTTCGAATATCCGCGTAGATACCAAGGGCCGCGAAGTGATGCGGATGCTGCCTCGTAACCACGACGGTGTGAACGAGGAATGGATCAGTGACAAAACGCGATTTGTATGGGACGGATTGCGCCGCCAACGTCTGGACCGACCCTATTTGCGTGAAAACGGCAAGTTGCGTCCGGCAACATGGCCCGAAGCACTGACCAAAGCGGCAGCGGTAGTTAAAGGCGCTGAAAATCTTGCTGGGATCGTTGGTGATCTTGCACCTGTCGAGGCAGCTTTTGCCTTGAAGCAGATGATCGAAGGTGAGGGCGGCGTCGTAGAATGCCGGACCGATGGGGCCAAGTTGCCGGCAGGCAATCGTGGCGCATACGCAGGAACCGCTGCGATCGAAGACATTGATACGGCCGAACGCATTCTGCTGATCGCAACGAGCCCGCGCGATGAAGCACCGGTATTGAACGCCCGCATCCGCAAAGCATGGACGCACGGGGCCGAGGTGGCCTTGGTCGGGCCTGCCGCTGATCTGACATACCCCTATCACCACATGGGTGATGATCGTGCTGCGCTGCAAAAGATCGTCGATATCGGAGGCGATGACGAGATCAGGAGTAAACCCTCGTTGGTCATAGTCGGACAGGGTGCCCTGCAAGAGGCCGACGGCGCGGCGGTTCTGGCAGCCGCGCAAACCATCGCTAAAAACACCGAAAGCGGCCTGATGATCCTTCATACCGCGGCGTCGCGTGTTGGTGCGATGGATGTCGACGCCACCAATGAAGGCGGCATGGACGCCATCAGTTCGGCTGACGTGATTTACAACCTCGGCGCGGACGAAGTTGAGATCGGCGAGGGTGCATTCGTTATCTATCAAGGCAGCCACGGTGACCGTGGTGCGCACCGCGCCGACATTATCCTGCCGGGCGCTGCTTACACCGAAGAAAACGGCTTGTTTGTAAACACCGAAGGTCGCCCTCAATTGGCGATGCGCGCGGGCTTTGCACCTGGTGAGGCCAAGGAAAACTGGGCGATCCTGCGAGCGCTGTCGGCAGAATTGGGTGCGACGCTGCCTTTTGATTCACTGGCGCAATTACGGACCGCATTGATCGAGGCCGTGCCGCATCTGGCGCGGATCGATGAAGTGATCGAAAACGATGTGCAACCGATCAAGGCCGCGACATTGGGCAAGGCGTCGTTCCGCAATGCGATCAAGGATTTCTATCTGACCAACCCGATTGCACGCGCGTCGCAATTGATGGCAGAGCTTTCGGCCCAAGCCGAGGCGCGTAAGACAGAGAAGATTGCGGCGGAATGAACCGATCCAAATTCATATCGCAATCAGCAGCGCTATCTGCGCCACGACAGATGGCCAATACGCGCCCTCGCGTGGTGATGTGTGAATTGCCTATGAAACTGAACAAAAAGGGTGGCGTATGGTCGGCGGATGCTGTTTACACCAACTCGCCGACCCAACCGCAGAATATGCAGGCTTTTGGCTGCTCAGCTATAGCTCGTGACAATTGCGGAAAACGGAATACCCACGGTGTGAGGACCAATGGCTGATTTCTTTAACACCACCGGCGGAATAGCCATCATTATTCTGGCGCAAGTGCTTGCTGTTGTCGCCTTTGTGATGATTTCACTGCTGTTTCTCGTCTATGGCGACCGCAAAATCTGGGCTGCGGTTCAGATGCGCCGTGGCCCCAACGTTGTCGGTGTTTACGGTTTGCTGCAATCCGTTGCCGACGCGCTGAAATACGTGGTCAAAGAAGTCGTCATTCCAGCCGGCGCGGATCGGTCGGTGTTTATCCTTGCACCGCTGACATCCTTCGTTCTGGCAATGATTGCCTGGGCTGTGATCCCGTTCAACGAAGGCTGGGTACTGTCGGACATCAACGTAGCGATCCTGTATGTCTTTGCCGTGTCGTCGTTGGAAGTTTATGGTGTGATTATGGGTGGTTGGGCGTCGAACTCCAAGTATCCGTTCCTTGGCTCGCTGCGCTCTGCCGCGCAGATGATCTCGTACGAAGTATCGATTGGTTTGATCATCATCGGGGTCATCATTTCGACGGGATCGATGAACTTTGGTGACATTGTTCGGGCGCAGGACGGCTCGTTTGGTTTCTTCAGCTGGTACTGGCTGCCGCATCTGCCGATGGTGTTCTTGTTTTTTATCTCGGCGTTGGCCGAAACCAACCGCCCACCATTTGATCTGCCCGAAGCCGAGTCAGAGCTGGTGGCGGGTTATCAAGTGGAATACTCAGCAACGCTGTTCTTGCTGTTCATGGCCGGTGAGTACATTGCCATTTTCCTGATGTGCGCACTGACGTCTTTGCTTTTCTTCGGTGGTTGGCTGTCGCCGATCCCGGGCCTGCCGGATGGCGTCTTGTGGATGATCGCCAAGATGGCGTTCTTCTTCTTCCTCTTTGCGATGGTAAAGGCGATCACGCCCCGTTACCGCTATGACCAACTGATGCGATTGGGCTGGAAAGTGTTCCTGCCATTCTCGCTGGGCTGGGTGGTATTCGTGGCCTTCGCAGCAAAATTCGACTGGTTCTGGGGCGCATTTGCCCGGTGGAGCGTTGGAGGCTGATAATGACCCAAATCGATTATACCCGCGCCGCCAAGTATTTCCTTCTGCAGGACTTTTGGGTCGGTATGAAGCTGGGGCTGAAATACTTCTTTGCGCCCAAGGCTACTGTTAACTACCCCCACGAAAAGGGGCCGTTGTCGCCGCGTTTTCGCGGTGAGCATGCTTTGCGGCGTTATCCGAATGGCGAAGAACGCTGCATTGCCTGCAAACTGTGCGAGGCGATTTGCCCGGCACAGGCCATCACCATCGACGCCGAACCGCGCGAAGACGGCAGTCGTCGTACAACGCGTTACGACATCGACATGACCAAGTGCATTTATTGCGGTTTTTGTCAGGAGGCATGCCCTGTCGATGCCATCGTCGAGGGCCCGAATTTCGAATTTTCGACGGAAACGCGCGAAGAGCTTTTTTATGACAAAGAGAAGTTGCTCGATAATGGTGAGCGTTGGGAAGCCGAGATCGCCCGCAATCTGGAAATGGATGCGCCCTACAGATGAGTGACCCGGCCAAAAACCCATTTGAGCAGATGCTCCAACAGGCGCACGAGATGGCCAAAGCGTTCAATCCGGCGCTTGAGAGCTACTCACCAGCAGACTCGTTTCGCGGGTTCGAGGCGCTGTGGCCAAAGATGCCCAAGGAAGTCATGGAAATGATGTTCGGCAACAGCGTCAACACAGGTGGGCTGGATGCAAAAACCCGGTTGTTGCTGACACTTGCCGGCCTGACCTGCCAAGGCGCGCAGGCAGATACCGCCGTACGCCAGACCGTGCGCCACGCCATAGAGGCCGGGGCCAAGAAACAAGAGATCGTTGAAACGATCGGGCAGATGTCGGTCTTTGCCGGCATCCCGGCCATGACCCGTGCGCTGGATCTGGCGCAAGAGGCCATGGGCGAAAACGAGGATGAGGATCAATGACCGTCTTTGCCTTCTATCTGTTTGCTATCAGCGCCATCACCGGTGGGCTGTTCACAGTTATCAGCCGTCAGCCCGTGCACTCGGTTCTGTGGCTGATCCTGTCTTTCCTATCCTCGGCAGGGTTGTTTGTATTGCTGGGGGCCGAATTCGTCGCGATGCTGCTGATCATCGTCTATGTCGGCGCCGTTGCGGTGCTGTTCTTGTTCGTCGTGATGATGCTGGACGTTGATTTCGCCGAGCTTAAGGCGGAAATGGCCAGGTATATGCCGTTGGCCCTGCTGATCGCGCTGGTGATTCTAATGCAGTTTGTCATGGCATTTGGTGCCTGGGACAGTGCGCAGGGGGCAGCGGCCAATCTGGCGCAGCCCGTCCCCACGGACCGCCACAATACCGAGGCATTGGGCGTCATCCTTTATGATCAATACTTTCTTCTGTTCCAGCTTGCGGGCCTGATCCTGCTGGTTGCCATGATTGGCGCCATCGTGCTGACACTGCGCCACCGTCAGGACATCAAGCGTCAGGACATTGTCGGCCAGATGATGCGCGACCCGGCCAAGGCGATGGAATTGAAGGATGTGAAACCGGGGCAGGGACTTTGAGACGATGATCGGACTTGAACACTATCTTACGGTCGCGGCGACGCTGTTCGTCATCGGCATCTTCGGCCTCTTCCTGAACCGCAAGAACGTCATCATCCTGCTGATGAGCATCGAACTGATGCTGCTGGCGGTGAATATCAACCTTGTCGCGTTTTCCAGTTTTCTTGGCGATTTGGTGGGGCAGGTCTTTACCTTGTTCGTCCTGACGGTGGCGGCGGCCGAGGCGGCGATTGGGTTGGCCATTTTGGTCTGCTTCTTCCGCAACCGTGGCACCATCGCGGTTGAAGATGTCAACATGATGAAGGGGTAAGAGAACATGGAAACAACCATCCTCTTTGCCCCGCTTGTCGGGGCAATCCTGTGCGGGTTTGGCTGGAAGTTTATTGGCGAGAAAGCTGCCATGTGGACAGCCACAGGTCTGCTTTTCCTTGCCTGTCTGCTCAGCTGGATTGTGTTTTTCACCTTTGACGGACACACGCAGCAGATCGAGATCATGCGTTGGATTGAAAGCGGCTCGCTATCAACCTCGTGGGCGATCCGTCTGGACCGGCTGACAGCGATCATGTTGATTGTGGTAACCACGGTTTCGGCGTTGGTTCATCTGTATTCATTCGGCTACATGGATCACGATCCGCAGTGGCGTGAAGGCGAGAGCTATAAGCCACGCTTTTTCGCCTATCTCAGCTTTTTCACGTTTGCCATGCTGATGCTAGTGACATCGGACAATCTGGTTCAGATGTTCTTTGGCTGGGAAGGTGTCGGCGTCGCGTCCTATTTGCTGATTGGCTTTTATTATCGCAAACCGTCAGCCAACGCAGCCGCGATCAAGGCGTTCGTCGTTAACCGCGTCGGTGACTTTGGTTTCGCGCTTGGGATTTTTGCGCTGTTTTTCCTGACTGACAGCATAAACCTGTCGGACGTTTTTGCGTCTGCGCCCAAAATGGCTGAGACGCAGCTGACATTCCTATGGGGTGAGTGGAACGCGATCGAGGTTGTTTGCGTTTTGTTGTTCATCGGTGCGATGGGTAAGTCGGCTCAGCTGATTCTGCACACTTGGTTGCCTGACGCGATGGAAGGCCCGACACCGGTATCGGCCCTGATTCACGCCGCCACCATGGTAACGGCGGGTGTTTTCCTTGTTTGCCGTATGTCGCCCCTGATGGAATTTGCGCCGGGTGCAACCGGGTTCATCACGGTGCTGGGGGCGTCGACTGCGTTCTTTGCTGCAACGGTGGGTCTGGTACAGACCGATATCAAACGTGTCATCGCCTATTCGACCTGTTCCCAACTGGGTTACATGTTTGTTGCCGCAGGCGTCGGCATGTATTCGGCGGCCATGTTCCACCTGTTTACGCACGCGTTCTTTAAGGCGCTGCTGTTTCTTGGTGCAGGTTCTGTCATTCATGCGATGCACCACGAGCAGGACATGATGAACTATGGCAATCTGCGCAAAAAAATCCCCTATACGTTCTGGGCTATGATGATTGGTACGTTGGCGATCACGGGTGTGGGCATTCCCTTGACCACGATCGGGTTTGCCGGGTTCCTGTCAAAAGACGCAATCATTGAAAGTGCTTATGCCGGTGGGTCGTCTTATGGCTTCTGGCTGTTGGTCGTTGCGGCCGCAATGACCTCGTTCTACAGTTGGCGCCTGATTTTCCTTACATTCTATGGTGAAGAACGGGGCGACAAGCATACGCACGAACACGCGCATGAAAGCCCGATGTCCATGCTGGTGCCGTTGGGGGCGCTGTCGCTGGGTGCAGTGTTTGCCGGTATGATCTGGTACAGCAACTTCTTTGGTCACGCCGATCAGGTCGGTAAGTTCTATGGTATCCCTATGAGCGGTGCGGAAATGCACGCCGAGGCGGACGGCCACAGCGAAGACGCAACTACAGATCACGGCGACAATGTTGCTCATGCTGATACGGCGGATGAAGGACATGGTGAAGCGGCAGATGCCGGTCACGGCGACGCTGCAGATGCTCATCATGCGTCTTTTGCGGGCAAGCCGGGCGAGGGTGCGATTTACATTGCACCAGACAACCATGTGCTGGATGACGCGCATGCCGCCCCCAAATGGGTAAAGGTATCGCCGTTTATTGCAATGGTATTGGGCTTTGGGCTGGCTTACTTGTTCTACATCGTCAATCCGTCGCTGCCGGTTCGTTTGGCCGAAAACCAGCGCCCGTTGTACCTGTTCCTGAAGAACAAGTGGTACTTTGACGAAATCTATGACGCGATCATTGTCAAACCAACTTTGGCCCTGGGTCGTTTCCTGTGGAAACGCGGTGATGGCAAGGTAATCGACGGTTTCCTGAATGGGGTCGCGATGGATGTCGTACCGTTTTTTACCCGCCTCGCAGGCAAGGCGCAGACGGGATACATCTTTACTTACGCCTTCTGGATGGTTCTGGGCATCGCTGCCCTTGTCACCTGGATGTCGATCGGCGGAGGCGCACACTAATGGACAATATCTTATCCATTGTCACCTTCATCCCTGCCATCGCAGCCGCTATTCTGGCGTTGTTCTTGCATGGCGAAGACGTTGCAGCGCAACGCAACGCCAAATCGGTTGCTCTGGTTGCTACAACCGTCACGTTCCTTGTTTCGATCGGCATCTATACTGGCTTTGATCCTTCGAACACCGGCTTTCAGATGGTGGAAGAAGGCGAGTGGCTGATGGGCCTTAAATACAAGATGGGCGTGGATGGTATCAGCGTCCTGTTTGTCTTGCTGACGACTTTCATCATGCCACTGACCATTCTGGCCAGTTGGAATGTCACTGACCGCGTCAAGGAATACATGATCGCATTCCTGTTGCTGGAAACGCTGATGCTGGGTGTCTTCATGGCGCTTGATCTGGTGTTGTTCTATCTGTTCTTTGAAGCAGGCCTGATCCCGATGTTCCTGATTATTGGCATCTGGGGCGGCAAAGAGCGTATTTACGCAAGTTTCAAGTTCTTCCTATACACGTTCCTCGGCTCTGTACTGATGCTTGTGGCGATGGTTGCGATGTATGCGGATGCGGGCACCACGGACATCGAAGCACTGATGTCGCATCAGTTCTCGTCCGAGGGTTTAAGCGTGCTTGGCATCTATGTCGTTGGTGGCATGCAGACACTGATGTTCCTGGCCTTCTTTGCGTCATTTGCGGTCAAGATGCCCATGTGGCCGGTACACACATGGTTGCCGGATGCGCACGTACAGGCGCCTACTGCTGGTTCGGTTGTTCTGGCTGCGATCCTGTTGAAGATGGGCGGTTATGGGTTCCTGCGCTTCAGCCTGCCAATGTTCCCTGTGGGTTCGGCGGTCATGACCGATGTTGTGTTGTGGATGTCCGCAATAGCTGTCGTCTACACCTCGCTAGTGGCCTTGGTGCAGGAAGACATGAAAAAGCTGATCGCCTATTCGTCAGTCGCGCATATGGGCTTTGTAACCATGGGTATCTTTGCCGCTACACAACAAGGTGTTGATGGCGCAATCTTTCAAATGCTCAGCCACGGTTTCATATCAGCCGCATTGTTCCTGTGCGTGGGCGTAATTTATGACCGGATGCACACCCGAGACATTGAGGCCTATGGCGGACTTGTGATCCGCATGCCGGCATATGCGCTGGTCTTTATGCTGTTTACGATGGCGAATGTGGGTCTGCCGGGCACCAGTGGGTTCGTTGGAGAATTCCTGACACTGATGGGCACGTTTCAGGTTAACACCTGGGTAACCGCGGTCGCCGCAAGTGGCGTGATCTTTTCGGCCGGGTATGCGCTGTGGCTGTATCGCCGCGTTGTCTTTGGTGACCTGATCAAGGAAAGCCTCAAATCCATCACGGATATGAGCTCGCGCGAGCGGTTGATTTTTGCGCCTTTGATCGTGATGACAATATTGTTGGGTGTTTATCCGTCGTTGGTAACCGACGTTATCGGCAATTCGACAGCTGCACTGATTTCGAACTATGACACGGCCTTGGCCGCAGCTGAGGCTGCGACCCAGGTCGCCTCGCACTAAGGGAGCTTTGGAGACATGATCCAAGCTGATCTGACTGTAATTCTGCCGGAAATCATTCTGGCAATCTATGCGATGGCGGCGCTGATCGGGGCTGTCTATACAACCAAGGATGCATTGGCACCGCTTCTGGTCTGGACGACTGCCGGGCTGATGGCGCTGCTGGCTTTCTGGATTGCAACGAATGGTGCAGGAACCAATGTGGCATTCAACGGTATGTTCGTTGACGATGGCTTTGCTCGTTTTGCTAAAGTGGCGGTTTTGCTGTCTGCGGCGGCTGTTCTGGTGATGAGCCAGGATTACATGGCGCGACGCGACCTTTTGCGGTTCGAGTATCCGCTGCTGGTTGCCTTGGCGGCTGTCGGCATGTTGATGATGGTCAGCGCAGGCGATCTGATGTCACTTTACATGGGGTTGGAGCTGCAATCCCTGTCGCTTTATGTGGTTGCGGCACTCAGACGGGACAGCGCGAAATCGACGGAGGCTGGTCTGAAGTACTTTGTTCTGGGTGCGCTAAGTTCTGGTCTGCTGCTTTACGGTGCATCGCTGATCTATGGCTTTACCGGCACGACCCTGTTTTCGGGCATCATTAAAACCGTCCATCACGGCGATGTCTCGGTCGGGTTGCTGTTCGGTCTGATCTTCCTGATCTCTGGTCTGGCGTTTAAGGTATCTGCGGTTCCGTTCCACATGTGGACGCCTGACGTCTACGAAGGTTCACCAACGCCGATCACCGCGTTCTTCGCCACAGCACCGAAAGTTGCAGCGATGGCCTTGTTCGCACGGGTATTGCATGATGCGTTCGGAGGTGTCGTATCGGATTGGCAGCAGGTCCTCGTTTTGCTGTCGGTCCTGTCCATGTTTCTTGGCGCAGTTGCGGCTATCGGGCAGCGTGACATCAAGCGCCTTATGGCCTTTTCGTCGATTGCGCATATGGGATATGCGCTTATCGGATTGGCAGCCGGGACCGAGATGGGCGTCAAGGCGATGCTGATGTATCTGGTGATCTATGTGACCATGAACATTGGTACATTTGCGTTTATCTTGATGATGGAGCGAGACGGAAAACCCGTTACCGACATTGACGCGCTGCGCCAGTATTCGCGCCGCGAACCGGGAAAAGCTTTGGCAGTTTTGATCCTGATGTTCAGCCTTGCGGGGGTTCCGCCCATGCTTGGCTTTTTTGCGAAATTCGGTGTCTGGCAGGCTGGTGTAGCGGCCGATCTGACCGGTCTGGTTATTGCTTCGGCAATCGCATCGGTTATTGGCGCGTTCTATTACCTGCGCATCGTATTTTACATGTATTTCGGGGCCGAAAACGAAGAACCGTTAGAAACACGTTCCTCGCCCGTGTTGTGGGGCGCTCTTATGGGGTCAGCGGCATTGATGCTGATCGGTGTGTTCTATCAATTTGGTGTCGAGGGCGCTGCTGCTGCCGCGGCCATGACGCTTGTTAACTGATCTGGGCCGTGATCCAAAAAAGGGGCTCGGTCATTTGAACGGGCCTTTTTGACATGGGCGGATGGCCCAAGGGTTATGGCCTGCATGTTGTGCAGGAGGTTGACAGCACGCTGAACGAGGCGTCACGTATTGCGCCCACTGCGCAAGGTCCGGTTTGGATCATGGCGCATCACCAAACTGCGGCGCGGGGCCGTCGGGGTCGTGCATGGGCAAACCCCAAAGGTAATTTGGCG
This sequence comes from Ruegeria sp., assembly GCA_051009255.1. GTDB lineage: Bacteria > Pseudomonadota > Alphaproteobacteria > Rhodobacterales > Rhodobacteraceae > Ruegeria. The sequence goes on from JBPCWT010000033.1 coordinate 24,774, forward strand.
GCCACCCTGTTATTGCGTCCTCAAGGCAGTCCCGAACAAGCCGCCTTGCGCAGCTTTGTTGCTGCGCTGGCATTATTTGATGCTTGTGTCGCCGTCACTGGCCGGGCTGCTGGGTTGTCCTTGAAGTGGCCGAATGATGTGCTGCTTAACGGGGGTAAACTGGCCGGTATCTTGTTGGAAAGCACAGGACAGGGCCGGGGTGTAAGTCATCTGGCCATCGGCATCGGTGTAAACCTGACCGAAGCGCCAGGCGCAGACGCGGTCGAACCAGGCGCGGTCAGGCCTGTTTCCCTGTTGTCGGAAACAGGCGCGCATGTTGAACCTGAGGATTTTCTGACGGAGCTTGCTGCGGCTTACGCTGTCCTTGAAACTCAGTTTACAACCTATGGCTTTGATCCGATCCGAACCGCATGGCTATCTCGGGCGGCCCGGTTGGGAGAGGTTGTTACGGCCCGAGCTGGTAATTCAGAGACGGTAGGAACCTTTGAAACTGTGGACGCGGATGGCAACCTTGTCTTACACACCGCAAAAGGCCGCGTGAGCATTCCTGCGGCGGATGTCTTTTTCTGAAGGAGGCGCAAATGCTTCTGGCTATTGATTGCGGCAACACAAATACCGTCTTTTCGATCTGGGACGGCGAAACATTCTTGTGCACTCTTCGTACATCGACCCATCACGCGCGCACTGCGGATGCATACTTCACTTGGTATTCAACGTTGGTAAAGCATTACGGGATCGATGCCGATATTACGGACGTAGTCATCGCCTCGACTGTACCGCGCGTTGTTTTCAACCTTCGGGTTTTTGCGGACCGGTTTTTTGGTTGCCGCCCTCTGGTGGTGGGAAAGCCGGATTGCCTGTTGCCGGTTAATCCGCGTGTTGACGAAGGAACAATTCCCGGACCGGATCGGTTGGCCAATGCAGCCGCCGCATTTGACCGCCATGGCGGAAACGTCGTTGTCGTCGATTTTGGTACGGCAACCAATTTTGATGTCGTAGCCGCGGACGGCGCATATGTTGGCGGCATCATTGCGCCCGGCGTCAATCTTAGCCTCGAAGCGCTGCACCAAGGCGCGGCAGCGTTACCGCATATTGACGTGACTCGGCCGGAAAAGGTGATCGGTACGAATACGGTTGGCTGCATCCAGTCGGGCGTGTATTGGGGCTATTCTGGTCTGATCGAAGGCCTGATTGACCGGATCAAGGCAGAGTTCGGTATGCCGATGAAGGTAGTTGCGACTGGCGGTTTGGCACCGTTGTTCGATCAGGCCGATGTTGGTTTTGATGCAATTGAAGACGATCTGACGATGCACGGTCTGACCGTGATCCATCGCTACAACAAGGATAACAGCTCGGAATGAGCAGTGAGAGATTGATTTATCTTCCCCTCGGCGGCGCAGGGGAAATTGGCATGAATGCCTATGTTTACGGCTATGGAAAACCTGATCAGGAAAGGTTGATCCTAGTCGATCTGGGCGTGGCGTTTCCCGACATGGATACCTCGCCGGGCGTTGATCTGATTTTTGCGGACATAACTTGGCTAAAAGAACGCGTTGATCGGCTGGAGGCAATTTTTGTAACGCATGCGCACGAAGATCACATAGGTGCCGTTGCGCATTGCTACGAAGCGCTGGGTGTGCCGGTTTATGCACGTACTTTCACCGCAAATATTGCGCGTCGAAAAATGGAAGAGCGAGGGCAACCTGTCGATGCTATCCGCACCACTTCTGCTTGGCCGGAAAATGTAACTGCGGGACCGTTTACAGTAAGTTTCTTGCCAGTATCCCATTCTATCCCTGAAAGTGCGGGGCTGGTTATCGAGTCCCCGGCAGGTCGCATCGTCCATTCCGGCGATTTCAAGCTGGACGCTGATCCCATCGTAGGCGAGGCGTTTGATCCTGATCTTTGGGCAGAGGTCGCAAAACCAGGCGTCAAGGCGCTGGTATGTGATAGCACCAACGTGTTTTCTACCCATGCGGGACGATCAGAAACAGAGGTCGGGCCCGAGATCACGAAGCTTGTCGAAGATGCCAGAGGCATGGTGATCGCAACAACATTCGCGTCAAACGTCGCGCGGGTAAAAACGCTGGCCGAAGCCGGAGAGCGGGCTGGTAGGTCTATTGTTTTGCTTGGTCGCGCAATGCGACGGATGATCGAAGCGGCGACCGAAACCGGAATCCTGAAAGGTTTTCCAAGCGTGATCAGCGCCGAAGAAGCTGCGGACCTGCCACGACAGAACCTTATGCTAATCGTAACCGGCAGTCAGGGCGAACGCAGGGCAGCCAGCGCGCAACTGGCGCGAGGAAAGTATCGCGGTCTGGAAGCCAAAGAAGGCGATTTGTTTCTGTTTTCGTCCAAGACAATTCCTGGCAACGAACGCGGCGTGATCCGAATTATCAATCAGTTCAGTGAAAAGGGCGTGGATGTCGTTGACGACAGCACCGGTTTTTACCACGTATCCGGGCATGCAAACCGGCCCGATCTAGAGCGTGTTCATACATTGATTGATCCGCAGATGGTCATCCCGATGCACGGCGAACACCGGCATCTTCGTGAACACGCGAAACTGGCCGAGGCCGGAGGTCGCGCCGGGATTGTGGCCGTGAATGGCATGATGCTGGATTTGTCCGGGAATGCTCCGACCGTTGCCGAATATGTGGAAACCGGTCGTACTTATCTGGATGGAACTGTCAAAATCGGCGCGATGGACGGCGTTGTGCGCGACCGCATTCGCATGGCGTTAAACGGCCATATTACGGTGACGGTCATTCTGGACGAAGAAGATGAACCATTGGGTGAGCCGTGGTGCGATACCTTTGGTTTGCCCGAGGTTGGCACATCGCGTGCGGGGCTGGTCGAAGTTCTGGAAGAGGACCTGAACCAGTTTCTGATGCGCGCCGATGCAAAAACACTGCGGAGTGACGAAAAAATAGAAGAAGCACTGCGCAGAATCGCGCGACAAACGGCGCAGGGCGAAATCGGCAAAAAGCCCGAAGTCACAATTGTGGTCAGTCGAATGCGCTGAGATTAGAGCTTGCCTCAGTCGGCCTCTGGCATCGGATAACCCCTAAGCCGTAGGAAAAGGCTGGCTTCCTCATTGTTGAGGAAAAAGGGTACGGAACTTGGGGGTTGATGGTCCGTTACCCGGCCTTCGACCTCTGCCAAAACAACCTCGGTAATGAATGGCAGGTCAAATTCGCGGGCATCGCTTAGTTTGATCCATTGCAAATGCGACAACTCGTCAGATGCGTGCGTAAAGTCATCCAGATCGCCCTGTAATTCGTCGGCGTCGACAAGAAAAAACCGCGCATCAAACCGGCGCGGCCGACCCGGTGGGGTAAGCGCACGAAACACAAACTGCAAAGCATTTGCAGATGGCACGTGGCCGGTTTCTGCAAAGCTCTGCCAATCTTCCGGAATGGCGTTTGACCACTGTCCGCGCTGACCAAGGATAAGGCCTGTTTCCTCCCATAGTTCCCGGATTGCGGCGACGGCCAGGGCATGCTGAATCCCATCTTCCGCTTGGTCTGAAAGACGTTCAAAGCAGATGTCCGGCAATGGGGTTGCCAGTTGAATATTCGAATCCATTGCGTCCACCGCGCCACCGGGAAAGACAAACTTGTTGGGCATAAAGGCCGCGTTGGCGCCGCGTTGCCCCATCAGAATTGACGGGTCGCTCATTCGGTTTCGCAGCACGACTACGGTGGCTGCGTTGCGGATTGCAGTTTTGTCAGTGTTCATTTCCCCTCCTGCCTCGCGGAAGGATTAGCCGGTTTTTTCGAAACCGTGCATGCGACGTGCCCATTGATAGGCGACCACAATCCCCTTCATCCGGGGCAAAAGGTAGAGCGACAGCGCAAGACAACCAAGCGCAAAGATCAGGAACAACGTCAAAGGCTCGGGCCGCCACTGCACGAATGTCACATGAAGAGCAGGGGCCATTAGATGACCGACAATCAATATAGTGAGATAAGCTGGCCCATCGTCTGCACGGTGATGGTGCAACTCTTGTCCACAGCTTGTGCAGGTGTTGTTGACCTTTAGATAACTGTGCAACAGTTTTCCTTTGCCGCAATTGGGACACCTGCAGCGAAAACCTTTTACAACGGCGGGCCAGGTCTGGCGCTCGTTGTCATTTGTTGTCTCGATAGTTTGATCTGTCATTTAAATACTCGAGAATCTGATTTGGCGGATACTGCGCCTCTTTGAGGCGATAGGAAAGTGTGTGCGGGTGCTTTGCGGCTGGATGTCGCAAAATAGATGTTTGAAAGTCAGATTCAACATTTGCGCAAAAAATTCGACAAATCGCGACGGAAATCAACGGCTGCAGCGTTTGAGTATTATGAGCAGCGGCACGGCGCCGCGCCAAAAAGGGAAAATGACATGAAGAACACGACCTTTATTTCGGCGATCCTACTTACGGCTATTGCGGTTACCGGAACTTCGGCCCTGGCGATGGGGCCACGGGGGGGAGAGTCAGTTACCTTTCAGGAACTGGATGCAGACGGAAACGGCGAAGTATCCAAGGCCGAGTTGGAAGAGCACCGCAACAACAGGACCGCAGGTGCGGACGCAAACGGAGATGGCAAGATAAGCCTGGAAGAGATGCAGGCCGCGGCACAAAAACAGGCTGCGGACAGAGTAGCCAAGATGTTTGAGCGTCACGACGCGAACAAGGATGGTTTCATCAGCGACGACGAGTTGCCCAAACCGCGCAACGCTGGCAAGATGTTTGATCGAATTGATGCGGACGGAAACGGTGCGATTTCAGAGCAGGAGTTTACCGATGCACGGGAAAAAATGGGTCGGCATCACAAAAAACGTGGTCAACCAAAGTCTGACAGCAACTAACCAGGGATGGAGGATTTGACCTCCAAAGCGCACAACGCTCGCGACGGGGATTCCGTCGCGGGTGAGCTTGACGAAGATGCCATGGTTGCACAATTCGCGGATGGTGACGCCAACGCGGCGCGAATGCTGATAGACCGATTGGCGCCGCGCTGTTTATCGGTTGCTTTTCGAATGCTGGGGAACCATGCCGAAGCCGAGGATGTGGCGCAGGATGCGATGATGCGCCTTTGGAAGGTGGCTCCGGATTGGCAACCGGGCCACGCAAAGGTTTCGACCTGGCTGTATAAAGTCACTTTTAACTTGTGCATTGATCTGCGACGCAAGAAGAGGCCCGAAACGCTGGATGCCCTGGCTGATCCGCAAGACGAAGGTGCCAGCGCCAGCGATCGCATACAGGAATCTGCGCGTATTGACGCCTTGCAAGCGGCACTTGCGCAGTTGCCCGAACGACAGAGGCAGGCCGTGATTTTGCGGCACATAGAAGAATTGTCCAATCCCGAGATCGCCGGGATTTTGGAGATTTCGGTCGAAGCGGTAGAGAGTTTGACGGCGCGCGGAAAGCGGACGCTTGCAAAGAATCTGGCGAATCGACGCGACGAATTGGGGTACGAAAATGGCTGATAACGAAACGGAACTGGATCTTCTATTTGCCAACGCAGCGAAGGACCGTGGCCACTTGCCTGACGAGCTGGCGGTGCGGATGATGACTGACGCCGAAACCGTTCGCCTGGAACGCATAAGACAGATTTCCCCTGCGCCTGATCCGTTATGGCGTCAAATTCTTGACGGTGTTGGCGGCTGGCAAGGAATGGGAGGGCTGGTTGCCGCTTGCGCAGCCGGCGTTTGGATTGGCTTTGCAGCACCTGAATTTCTGCCGGACCCGGCAGATTTCATTAACTCGCAGGAAACGAATTTCCTTGTCGCAGAACTTGATCTGGACACAGTTTATTTGGAGGACGGGCAATGAACGAAAATCCCGAAAAAAAGCGGAGATGGATGCCAATCCTCCTGACTGCGTCGCTGGCGCTTAACCTGTTGGTCGTCGGATTGGTCATCGGCACGGCATTGCGGTTTCGTGATGGCAACCGAGGGCGAATTCCGCCCGGATTTGCGTCGGCATTGTTTAGGGCTCTGCCAGATTCAGACCGAAAAGTTCTGAGAGGTGAGATGGCTGATAGGCATTCGCGTGGCACTGACCGACGTGCTGATGATTTCAATCTGATTGGGCAGGCATTGCGCGCGGTACCGTTTGATCCAACTGAAGTTAAAGTACTTTTGGATCGGCAGGCGCAATCCAACGTCAAGTTGCAGCGTGACTTACATGACGCTTGGTTGGCCCGGATTACAGCTATGTCGAACGAAGAAAGAGCGTCTTATGTCAATCGGTTGGAGGAAGTTGTAAAAAAAGGACCGCGTAGAAAGAAACGATAGGCCAGAAATCGCTGGGCATGGATTGCGGTAATCGCCACTCACCATTGATTGCACGTGTCAGCAAAGTGATTATGACTAGGTCCAACAAGTCTACATTTGCTTTTCCGAAGGCCTGAACATGCTCGTTTCGACCGAAGCCGCAGAAACCCTGGCGTTAACCGCACTTGGTTGGATTGTGGGAAATGAAGAATTGCTGCCCGTTTTTCTAGGCTCAACTGGCGCATCCGAGGCTGATTTGCGTGAGAGGGCGACGGAGCCGGATTTTCTTGCATCCATTCTGGAATTTCTGACGCTTGACGATTCCTGGGTAATGTCCTTTTGTGACGCAAATTCCGTACCCTACGAATTGCCGGGACAAGCGCGTGCGCGTTTGTCTGGCGAGGCTGGAATGCACTGGACCTGAGCCAATTTTGTGGAGCATGCGAAATGCCGATAGACGCCCTGTTGTTTGACAAGGACGGAACCCTGTTTGATTTTTCTGCGACCTGGGGCGCGTTTGGCCGATCTTTTCTAATCCGGTTGGCAGACGGTGACAAAGACCATGCATCGTATCTTGGGCAAAAGATTGGGTTTGATCTGCGACAATGCGTGTATGCCATTGACAGTATCGTAATCGCTTCAACGGTCGGGGAAATTGCACAAGCTTTGGTGCCATATGTCCCTGCGGTTTCTCATGCAGAGCTTGTCGAGATGCTGAACGACGAATCCAAATTGGCACCCCAGATCCCCGCAGTACCATTGGCCCCGCTGCTGTC
>JBPCWT010000034.1:0-6758 GCA_051009255.1 Ruegeria sp.
GCCCGATGGATCAACAGATGATGCAAAATTTAGCACGGTGTGACGGCGTGACCCTGTTGTGTGGCCGGTTCGAGGGCGTGGACGAGCGGGTTCTGGAACACTACGGCGCTCAGGAGGTTTCGTTGGGCGATTTCGTCCTGACCGGCGGCGAGATAGCGGCGCAGGCGCTGATTGATGCAACGGTGCGTCTGATCCCCGGTGTGCTGGGAAACGAGGCGTCGACCGAAGAGGAAAGTTTTTCGTCAGGGTTACTGGAACATCCGCAATACACGCGACCAGCCGAATGGAAAGGTCACCTGATCCCCGATGTGCTGATGTCTGGCCATCACGGCAAAGTTGCAGAGTGGCGCCACAGAAAGTCCGAAGAAATTACCCGCGAACGAAGGTCCGATGTTTGGGACAAGCATCTAAGAAATAAGAAAAGTTCAGCTGAATAAAGTCAGCACAACATGCCAGATCGTCGCAGGCTGCAAACAAAACGCATTACTTCTTGTGGTTGTTTTATATTTGGATATTCAACCATCACATAGGTGGTTTTTTATTGACCACGAAGTACGAGTAAGGCGACAAAATGAAGAATTTACTGCTTGGCGCGTTCATGTGCCTGACGGCGTGCGCCTCGACGCCGGGACCCTCGATTCCAATGAAACCTGGCCACAGTATGAGTTTTTCTCGCCGCGCAGTTCAATCCTGCACGGCACAAGCACAGGGCGGTGGAATTGCAGCAGTCACAGGTGGATATGTGACCGGCATTATTCTGGGCGCGCTGATCCTTGGACCAACCATTGTCGGTTTAAATCAAGACAACATCCGGGAAACCGGTGAAACTGATGCCGTGGACCGCTGTCTCGAAGAGCATGGCTTTGAAAGGCGCAATCTGAGCGACGGAGAACTCTTTTGGTTGGATGAGAGTGTTGGAGAAGAACGAGAACGCAGGATGGATCACCTTGTCGGTGGTGGAAGCATTAATACTTACGGAAGGCCCAAGCTTCAGTAATCTTTCGCCTTCCATCTGGCCCAGGCTTCTGGCGAGCCCGAAAATGCGTTGATATCCACTTTGCCCTGAACACCCGGCACCAATCCCGTGCCGGTGTATTGCCAGAATTTCCAGATGGCGTTCGGGTAAACCTGCCTTGGGTGGCCGGCGACCGAGCGCAACCAAAACTCTGTTTTCGGCAGTCTTCCGATATTGGTGTCGCGATAGAAATCTACGGTCGTGTAAACGATTGGCCTGCGGCCATAGTGCCGCTCCAGTATGTTCAGAAACTTTGCCGCTTCGGATCGGACGGTTCGTTCATCCGGGCGTAACGTGCAGGTTTTGGAATACGGCGTCCATTCCATGTCCAGTACATGCGGCAAGTCGGCCCCTTTTGGAACATTGCGAATAAACCAGCGCGCCTGCTCTTCGGCGGGACGGCAGAAATAGTAATAATGGTAGGCACCCCAAGGAACCCCGGCCGCGCTGGCGCCGCGCCTGTGATTATCAAACAGCGGGTCTGCGACATCGCCCCCTTCGGTTGCTTTGAGGAATGCAAAGCTTACACCCGAGGCTTTGGCGGTGCGCCAGTCAATCGGCCCTTGCCAACGTGATACGTCAATTCCGTGAACCGGGTATTTTCCCGGATGACGCCCTTCCCATTCATGCGGATCTGCATCTGCAAAGCTGGGATAGACACTTGCCGGGGAAATGGCCGTTGGTGCAAATGATCGGGCGGCAACCTCGGGCTGCGGATTGCTGCGTCCGCAGGAAATGACTGAAATCAGAGTAACCAGCAGCATAACTACGATGCGCATCGCCTAAAACCTACCTCGAATGACTGCTCATATTATTGGGTTCAGGATGAGCCATTGGCGTATTAAATCAACGCCACATTTCCAAAGTGGCGGATTTTCACCAATTGCTGCGCCCTGCCCGTGCTGTCATTCAGCAATTCTGGTCTTTAGGGGCTTGATCGCCGGTTCCAAACCCCTTAAACGACCGCAATCCGGTGTCGCTTTACGCGACGCCGGTGTTTTGGTTTGCTTCGCTGAATTTCGTTCGACTTTCTTCGGTCAGGGTGCGGCGCGGGAAACCAGGCCAAAGGAACATTCGATCTGACCTCTGGCGGGCTGCAATTGCGGAACCCGGTGAAGACCAAGAGCTCTCAGGCCGTGCTTAACTTCGTGGACCAACCACGAGCAGATAGGAGAAACTGCGATGGACATTATCGCACAGCTTGAGGCGGAACAGATCGCCGCCCTGGGGAAAGACATCCCCGATTTCAAAGCGGGCGACACCATTCGCGTCGGCTATAAGGTGACCGAGGGTTCGCGCACCCGTGTGCAGAACTACGAAGGCGTTTGCATTGCGCGCAACAACGGCAAGGGCATTTCCGGGTCATTCACAGTTCGCAAGATTTCGTTTGGCGAAGGCGTGGAGCGTGTGTTCCCGCTGTATTCGACAAATATCGACAACATCACCGTTGTCCGCCGTGGTCGCGTCCGCCGCGCCAAACTGTATTACCTGCGTTCGCGTCGTGGTAAATCCGCACGTATCGCAGAGGTTACCAACTACAAGCCCAAGGCTGGCGCCGAGGCGTAAGGAGCGGAAAGATGAAAAAAGACATCCATCCCGAATATCACCTCATCGACGTCAAGCTGACCGATGGCACCGTGATTCAAATGAAATCCACCTGGGGCGCCGAAGGCGATACCCTGTCGCTGGAAATCGACCCTTCGTCGCACCCGGCATGGACCGGTGGCTCGTCGCGCCTCATGGACGCGGGCGGTCGTGTTTCGAAGTTCAAGAAAAAATACGAAGGTCTGGGTTTCTGATCCCATTCCAATTCGAATGCACAAAGGCCGTCCAATTGGGCGGCCTTTTTCATTTTACGGATACATCACGACAAACGACGCTGTGCCAAAGTTAAACTGTTCGCCGTGACCGCATTAAATCCAGTAGGATAGCGCCAACGGCAGCACCAAAACCGTATTCAGCGTGGACACCAGAATATACCCCGCCACATCCGGGCCGTACTCTGGCATATGCTGATCAATGAAAAGGTAAGTCGCCACGGACGAGGGCATAAGGCAGCACAGGATCACCGCACCGCGTTCCGCGCCGGTGAAACCGAATAACCAGACCAGCGAACTGGCAATTGCAACCGCCATCACCAAATGCAGTGCCGTCAGCGTCGCCGCACGGCCCAGCGAGCTGATCTTGAGGCACGCCAGAGTGTGACCCAGAGTCAGCAGCATCAATGGGATCGAAAGCCCGCCCAGAATATCAAAGGACTTTTCAACAGGCACTGGCAGCGACCAACCCGTAGACATCAGTAAGAGAGAAACTGCCACGGCGTAAATGATTGGCGATGTTGCCAGCTTCCTAGGTGAGAAATTGCCTGCTGGTATCCACATCCCGACAGTGAAAATGCTTATCAACACGACCACGACAAATGCCATCGTATAGGCCATGCCCGCATCGCCCAGCGCCAGCAGCGTGACCGGCAACCCGACATTGCCGACATTCCCATGCATCAACGGCGTCAGGAAGGCCCGCACGGGAAGGCGTAGCAATTTCAACGCAGCAAACCCAACTACCCCAAATCCGGCAATAGCCAGGGCAGCGGCGCTCATCACGTCAAGGAAAGTTCCGACGTTAATCTGAGTCGTAGCCAGATGAGATATGATCAAAGTGGGGTAACCGACCCGTGACACAATCCCGCCAATGATCTTGTTGTCGAACGGCGCGTCGATCACAGCCAGCCAATATCCGACACCAGCACAAATCAGCACTGGCAGGACGACATTCAACACGTTGAGAAAGAGGTGCTCCAACTGCTACCCGACCCGATGAAAAACATCTGGAAGACTGAGGCAGACCCCGGCGTTTGGCAAGCATGAGGCGCGCGAAGAGCGCGACCGCTGCCAATAATCCTCAATTAGAGCCTTATATTGCCCTGTAATGGTTTCTCAGTCCTTCCCTTCCCAAGCCACACAACATATAGTGTTTTCCAACAACGCGTGGTCATAAGCGTGACAAATCGGGAATACAGGCATGGCACATATCATTGTGGTCGGAAACGAGAAGGGTGGCGCAGGCAAATCCACCGTTTCGATGCATGTGGCAACGGCACTTGCGCGATTGGGGCACAAGGTCAGCACTCTGGATCTGGATTTGCGCCAGCGCAGCCTAGGGCGCTATTTTGAAAACCGCCGCAATTTCATGAACGGGGCGGATCTGGATCTGCCCAGCCCGCGCCATCACGATTTGCCTGAAATCGATGCCAGCAAACTGGGCCCGGGTGAGAATATTTACGATCATCGCCTGTCTGCTGCTGTTGCGGAACTTGAAAGCGACAGCGACTTTATCCTGATCGACTGCCCCGGCTCTCATACACGGCTCAGCCAGGTGGCACATTCGCTGGCCGATACACTGCTTACGCCGCTGAATGACAGTTTCATCGACTTTGATCTTCTTGCCCGAATTGATTCCAAAGGCGAAAAGATCGTTGGCCCATCGGTTTATTCGGAAATGGTATGGAACGCGCGACAGTTGCGTGCGCAAGCCGGATTGAAACCAATCGACTGGGTCGTGATCCGAAACCGCGTCGGCACGCAGCGGATGGTCAACAAGGAAAAGATGCAGCGTGCGATCGAAATGCTGTCCGAACGCATCGGGTTCCGCATCGCGTCAGGTTTTTCCGAAAGGGTGATATTCCGCGAACTATTCCCACGCGGCCTGACGTTGCTGGACCTCAAGGATATCGGTGTCAAACAACTGAATATTTCGAACATCGCCGCGCGACAGGAGTTGCGGGACATGATGCGTGAGCTGGACTTGCCGGGCGTGGAAATCGATTTCTAGGCAGTTGGCCTGTAAACGGTAAACAGCTCTTTCGGTTCTGGGACACCGCGCAGCATGTAGCGCCCAAGCGAAACCAGTTCATGGTCGGACGGTTGCGCGGCACGCGCAACATCATCGGATATCAGAATCTTTTGACCAAGTGACCTGTGCATCCCTGCAATACGGGCGGTTTGATTCACGGCGGGGCCAATTACAGTAAAGTCCAGCCGGTTTTCCGCACCAATATTGCCATACAGGATTTCACCAGCGTGCAGGGCAAGTGTGTAATTGGCGACTGGCAGCCCATCGGCGTGGCGTTGTGTGTTCATCCCGGCCATACGGTCCTGCAACTTCGTAACTGCACGCAAGGCCGCCTGAACGTCCTCGTCAATCTCTCCGACGTCGAACATTGCCATCAGACCATCGCCCATGAATTTCAGGATGTTGCCATCACATTGATGAACAACATCGACCGCCACGGCCAAATAGTCGTTCAACATGTCGATAATCTCAGTGCCCGGCAGATCTTCGGCAAGGCTTGTGAAACCTTCGAGGTCGAAATACCAGATCACGGCATCAATCTGCTGCAGGGATCCTCGCCTGATCTCTCCAGAAAGCACTCTCTCTCCGGCGTCGCGCCCCAGATAAACCCTCATCAAATCCCGTGCCATTTTGCGGTTGGATGCCGATTTGAGAGCCAACCCTAAATGCGGCAGCGCGTTTTCGATCACAGAAATATCGTCGTCACAAAATCCGTTTGGCCCATTGCTGGTCCATGACATCAAAACACCCTCGGGTGGATTATCCGGTTGGATTGGCTTACCGCCCTGCTGTTTTTCGAACACAAGGCCGGTTGCAAAATAATCTGTCGCGCCCTGCTCGCGCAGCTTGTTCAGGAACGGGAAACGGCTTTGGTTGTTCTGGTCAATCAACCGTTCACGCAACGTGCCCAGACCTTCGTTAAGCATCGCGTACAAGGGACTGTTCAGCCAGATGTCCTTTGGTTGCTCGGTGTAGTCGTAATTCTCAAACGTGCCGCCATTGCCGTTGTGCCAACTGTATCCCGTACCGCCATAGGTCGGGTGCAACGCGGTTTGCGCCACGTGGAACCGCATCAGGGGTATGCCCGTCTCAACAAGGTGGGAACAATAACCTTCCAGCAACTCTTCCTGCTCACAGCCTTCAAGGCCGCGCTCGACCAGCCAGAATATCAATTCGTTTACTTCAAGAGGGCCGGTTGGCGAAAAGGTCATAAAAAAATCTCTGAAATGGTTTCTCCTAATCTGGGCACACGTTCTGTCAATTACCAGTGAGTCAGTCCATTCCTGCCAGACGCCGCAGCATCATCCGCAACAAGGCGGCCTCGCCCTTGGTGAAATGGGCAGCTAGTTTTGCATCATATTGCTGCGCTATTCCGCGAAGCTCGCGATAGACAGCCTGCCCGCCAGTGGTAAGGGCCAGCTGTTCCAGACGCCGATCCTTTTCATCCCGTTCGCGTGTCAAATAGCGCCGTTGTTCCAGTTTGTGCACTGCACGGCTAATTTTTGTTTTGTGGATTTTCGCCCTTTGGCCAATTTCCTTGGCGGTCATCTCGCCATAATTGCCCAGATGGAACAGTACGCGCCATTCAGTACGCAGCATCCCATAGCGATTCTTGTAAACACGCTGAAACTCTAAAGAGCTCTCTTCTGCCGCCTGATTCAGCAGAAAAGGCAGGAATTCCCGCAGGTCGAAGTCATCTTTTTTGGTCGTTTTGTCATTTGTCATGCTTGTTAGTTACAAAAACAACTATTATTCGACAAGCACAGAACGGAGGAACGCGCGATGAACCGTCCGAACGACCCGCATAAAATGACCAAAGCCAGCACACCTGTCGGCACACTCGAAGGGTATATGCCCGGTTTTGGCAACGACTTTGAAACAGAGGCTTTGC
>JBPCWT010000035.1:0-10053 GCA_051009255.1 Ruegeria sp.
GTATTGGTAAGGCGGCGCTGATGCCGTTCCACCGCTGGCTGCCTGCGGCGATGGTGGCTCCAACGCCGGTCAGTGCATTGCTGCATGCGGTTGCCGTTGTGAAGGCGGGTGTGTTCTCGATCCTGAAAGTCGGCGTCTATGTGTTCGGCATCGACAATCTGGCCGCTACAGGCGCCTCCCAATGGCTGATGTGGCTGGCGGCATTTTCCATCCTTGCGGCATCGCTGATTGCCATGCAGCAGGACAATCTGAAACGCCGGCTGGCCTATTCCACGGTCAGTCAGCTTTCCTACATCACGCTTGGCGTTGCGCTGGCTTCGTCAATGGGAGCGATTGGCGGTGGTCTGCATATTGTCACACACGCCTTTGGCAAGATCACCCTGTTCATGTGCGCCGGTGCGATTTATGTGGCAACCCACAAAACCGAGATCAGCCAGATGCGCGGTCTTGGGCGGGCCATGCCGTTTACCTTTATCGCCTTCGGTATTGGCGCGCTGAGCATTATTGGCCTGCCACCGCTCGGCGGATCGTGGAGCAAATGGTTGCTGATGGTCGGCGCTGCAGATGCCGGGCAACAGATCATGATAGGCGTTTTGATGCTGAGTTCGGCACTGAATGTCGCCTATCTTCTGCCGATATTTGCCCAGGCCTTTTTTGATGGGTCAAACAAGCCCGACGGCAAGACATTCCGTGAAGGATTGAAAGAAGCACCGATATTATGCGTCGTGCCACCTTGTCTGACGGCGATCGGGTGCCTGATATTGTTCTTCTATGCTGGCCGGATTGAAGCATTTCTTGCCCCAATCGTATTGGGAGGATCATGATTATGGCCAAAAAGCCCGATGAAAATCTGACCAAAATTGGCAAGGCTCTGACCAAGCTTGAACGACCCGAAGTGATCATGAACATGATTGTCGGCCTTGGCGCTTTTTGTGCCTTGCTGTTTATCGGTGACTTTTTCCACCTGCGGCATGGCAAGTTTGAAAGCGAAGACCTAATCGGCTTCTACGCCTTTTTCGGCTTCCTCGCCTTCGCTTTCATCATCTTCGCCACCAAGGTTTTAAAAGTTCTGATCGCCCGCAAGGAAGATTATTACGCCCCCAATGTGGTCGATCCGGAGGACTATCCTGAAGAAGAACTGGATGTGAAGGAGCACAGCGATGCCTGAGTTCCTGCTGCCTTATCTGGCGTCACCGGTCTATCTTTTCATCATCGGTGCGCTACTTCTGCCGCTGCTGCCGAAGGGTGATCTGCGGGCAATCCTGACGATCATTATCCCCATACTCAGCGGCTATTTGATCTGGCACGCGCCGACTGGCATGCACGGTGTCACGACGCTGGCTGGCATTGAAATCACGCTGATGCGGGTCGACAAATTGTCGGTAATCTTTGGCCTGATCTTCTCAACCGCTGCGTTCCTCGCCGCGATCTATGCCTGGCATGTCAAGGACTGGGTGCAGCAGATAGCCACCCTGCTTTACGCCGGAACCGCCATTGGCGCAGTCTTCGCCGGGGATCTGATCTCGCTGTTTGTTTATTGGGAAGGCACCGCGCTGGCTTCGGTGTTCCTGATCTGGGCGCGCCGCACCAAGGGTGCCTACGCTACCGGAATGCGCTATCTGATTATTCAGATCGGGTCCGGTGTCATTTTGATCGCCGGTATCGCCCTGCACTATCGGGCCACAGGCTCAATCGCCTTTGACCGTTTGACCGGCGCCGGGCCAGACAGTTGGGGGCTTGGAACCTGGTTCATCTTCATTGCCTTTGGCATCAAATGCGCCTTCCCGCTGATGCATAACTGGCTGCAGGATTCCTACCCCGCAGCGACAGTTACCGGCACGGTCACGCTCTCAGCTTTCACCACCAAAATGGCGGTTTACTGTCTGGCGCGCGCCTTTCCCGGCACCGAAATGCTGGTCTATATCGGCGCCATCATGACGTTGTTTCCGATCTTCTTTGCGGAGATCGAAAACGATCTGCGGCGGGTGCTGGCCTATTCGCTCAACAACCAGTTGGGCTTCATGGTGGTTGGCGTCGGGGTCGGCACAGAACTCGCCTTGAATGGCACGGCGGCCCACGCCTTCTGTCACATTCTCTACAAAGCCCTGTTGTTCATGTCAGTTGGTGCGGTTTTGTATCGCACCGGCACGTCGAAGGCGTCCGAACTCGGCGGGCTTTACCGAACCATGCCGCTGACGATGATATTCTGTATTGTCGGCGCTGCGTCGATTTCGGCCTTCCCGCTGTTTTCCGGCTTTGTCTCCAAATCGCTGATCCTCGATGCGGCGGCTGAAAACCGCTATCCAATCGTCTGGGCGGCGCTGGTCTTTGCCTCTGCTGGTGTTCTCAGCCATTCGGGCATCAAGATCCCGTATTTTGCCTTTTTCTCACACGACAGCGGCAAGCGGCCCAAAGAGGCGCCGATGCATATGCTGATCGCCATGGGACTGACGGCCTTTGCCTGTATTTTTGTCGGCGTGTTCCCGTCCACCCTCTACGCCTTGCTGCCCTATGAGGTGAACTATCAGCCCTATACGACTGCACACGTGCTGGCGCAGTTGCAATTGCTGGTGTTCGCCCTGTTCGCCTTTGCGCTGCTGATGCGCTACGGTTTCTTCCCGGCAGAAACCCGCACCATCAACGTCGATACTGACTGGACCTATCGCAAATTTGCCCCGGCAGTGCTGGGGCTGGTAATTTCGGTCATCCGCACGGTGTGGAGTGAGTTGGCGCGTGGTGCAGAACATTCGGTCAATGCAGCACAATTGCTGCTGCAACGGCTCTATGGTCCCGGCGGGCGGTTTGAGCATGTTCAGCCAACCGGGGCGATGGTGCTCTGGCTGGCCATCCTTCTGGGGGCGGCTTTGGCGGTCAATCTGATCAGCCTGACATAGGATCATCGTCCATCAAGTTCGAAGATGCTAAATGACGGATTGGAGCCCAAAATGTCGGATGTTTTACGACGCACCAACGACGGGTTTTTTCTGCTACGGATGTTTTGGTTTGGTCGTATGGACTTCTAGTGGGTTATATGAAAAAAAAGGTATAACTAGTTAGAGGTTCTTAGAGCTATGGATCCAGTGAGAACCCATTCGCGCCCGGAGCAGGCTCTCAACCGCCGGAACTTGCTGGTCGAGATGAGATAATCGATGACGCCATCATCGCCTTAAAAAGAACAAAGATTGGCCGGCATGCGAGATCGCAATTGTTGTTGGGACTACGCGGAACTGGTAAGACGGTCTTACTAAACACGATTGAAAATGAGGCCGAAGATAGTGGCTATTTGACATCTGTTATCGAAGCTCCAGATGAAAAACCACTGGCAGAGCTCTTGTACCCAAAAATGCAACAAGTGCTCCGGAAACTCTCGCTCATAGAGTCTGCCAAAGCAAAAACCCACGCTGCCATGAAAGCATTGAGAGGCTTCGCAAGTGTATTCAAAGTTCAGATCGGTGACTTGTCTGTTTCTGTCGATCCGGAGCCTGGCGTGGCAGATAGCGGATACCTAGAGTATGATCTTCCTGATATATTCGTCGCCATTGGAACTGCGGCGAAAGCAGCGGGTAAGGGTTGGTGTCTTCTAGTCGATGAGGTTCAATACTTGAACGAAAATGAGCTCGCGGCACTCATAGTGGCAATTCATAAAATCGGCCAAAAACAACTTCCAGTCATTTTTTTCGGCGCTGGTCTACCTCAGTTGGCTGGCCTTTCGGGAGACGCCAAGTCATATGCAGAAAGGCTCTTTTCATACCCAAAAGTTGGTGCACTTGACGAAGATTCTGCATTTAAAGCTGTCAAGGGACCAATAGACGACGAAGGGGAAAGAATCACATCCAGTGCTCTAGACAAAATTTACGAAATTACTGAAGGTTACCCATATTTTTTGCAGGAGTGGGGATTTCAATCTTGGAATACTGCTGACAAATCTCCAATTGATGAAAGTGATATTGAAAGAGCAACGGAAGCTGCACTCAACAGGTTGGACGGTGGGTTTTTCCAAGTCCGTTTTGATAGGTTAACTCCAAAGGAACGTGAATATGTCATCGCGATGTCGGAGCTAGGTAAGGGCCCGTACCGTTCCTCAGAAGTTGCCGATCGGTTGGGTGAGCCCCCAAATAAACTAGGACCTCGTCGGGCACAGATTATCGCCAAGGGTATGATTTACAGCCCGCAGTACGGCGACATTGATTTCACCGTACCAATGTTCGACGATTATCTTCGTCGGAATTGGGAGTTAAACGATTAGCAAAAGCCTCTTCTTGATCGCCCACAACCGGCAGACTCCGACTGGAAAATACCAATGGCAGACCTTGGGCAGACAGAAGGTTCCGGCAACTTCGTCCGCATCACCACCCTTCACCAACCCTCAAACTAATGGGTCCTGAACCTGGAATATTTCGGCCGCTTGTCATTGGTCTTGCGGCCACCTAAATGAGGACTGGACATTGGGAGAATTCACATGCCGAAAATCAATAAAACCGAAGATCAATGGCGTCAGGAACTGAGCGAAGAGCAGTTTTACGTGCTGCGCAAGGAAGGCACCGAGCGCGCCTTTACCAGCCCGCTGAACGACGAAAAGCGCGAAGGCATGTTCACCTGCGCGGGATGTGGAAAGCCGCTGTTTGATGCCCAGACCAAGTTTGATTCCGGTACCGGCTGGCCGAGCTTTTACGCACCAACCGAAGCTGAAAACGTTACCGAACATACCGACCGCAGATTGTTCATGAAACGCACCGAAGTTCGCTGCGCCGATTGCGACGGTCATCTCGGTCATGTATTCCCCGACGGACCGGCCCCCACCGGCCTGCGCTATTGCATGAACGGGGCTGCGTTGCAGTTCGATCCATCCGACGATTCCGATAAGGATTCCTAAGTGACATTTGATCTCAGTAAGCTTGCAGCGCCCAGCGCTGAACAACGACCCACGACGTCTGCCCATCACGGCATTGAACTGGTCGACAATTATGCCTGGCTGAAAGCTGACAACTGGCAGGATGTCATGCGCGACCCTGACACGTTGCCAAAGGACATCCGCACCTATCTGGAAGCGGAAAATCACTATTACTCCGTGCTGATGGCGGACACGTCGGACTTGCAGGAAGTTCTGTTTGAAGAAATGAAAGGGCGTATCAAGCAGGACGATTCCTCCGTCCCCTCCCCTGACGGACCATTTGCCTATTCAAGCCGTTACGAAGAAGGCAAAGAATATCCGCTGTTTATCCGAACGCGCCGCGACGGCGGCGACGGCGGCGGCGACGGCGGCGGCGACGGCGGCGAGGAAATATTGTTCAACGGACCAAAGGAAGCCGAAGGAAGTGAGTATTTTTCGCTCGGTCTGATGAGCCATTCTCCCGACCACAAGAAAATTGCCTGGAGTGTTGATACCAACGGCTCCGAGTATCACCACATGCGCGTTCGTGATCTTGAAAGTGGAACCGACGGCGAAGAAATGACCCGCGATGTTGGCAGTTTTCAATGGTGCAGCGACAGCGAGAGCTTTGTCTACGTTAAGGTCGACGAAAACCATCGCCCCAATGCGGTTTACTACAAACGTCCCGGTGCAGATGCAGAGTTGATTTACGAAGAGGCAGACCCGCGTTTCTACGTAGGGTTGAGCAAATCGCTCGACGGCAAATGGATGGTCTTGCATAGCGGCCAGAACGACGAAGATGAGGTGTGGATATTCCCCGCCGATGCACCTTCAAAAAACATGAAATTGATCTGCCCGCGCCGACCCGGCCACGAATACAGTGTCGATATGCATGGCGATACGCTTTTCATTACGACCAATTCAGATGATGCGGAGAACTTTCGGGTCGTCACCGCGACGGTCGACAAGCCAGGGGAAGAAAACTGGAGCGAAATCCTTGCCCACCGCAGCGACGTTTTGTTGGTCTCTTCTTTCGTTGTGAAAAATCATTTTGTCCGCCTGGAGCGGGAAAACGCCCTGCCCCGCATTGTCGTGCGTGAATTGGAAAGCGGCGAGGAACATGCCGTTGAATTCGACGAAGAGGCCTATTCGCTGGGCGTCGGTTCGGGTTACGAATTCGATACATCTACAATCCGCTTTTCCTATTCTTCGCCATCCACCCCGGCGCAGGTCTGGGATTACGACATGGTCGCCCGCAAGCGTGAACTTCGCAAGGAGCAGGAAATTCCATCCGGCCATGATGCTGGCGATTATGTGGTGCGTCGGTTGCAGGCCCCGACCGAAGACGGCGAGTTTGTGCCGCTGACCGTCCTGCATCGCAAGGACACGCCAATCGATGGCACCGCCCCCTGCCTTCTTTATGGCTATGGCTCCTACGGCGCCGGCATGCCTGCGGGCTTTTCCCACAATCGTCTCAGTCTCGTGGACCGGGGATTCATCTATTGCACCGCCCATATTCGCGGCGGTGATGAAAAGGGCCGCAACTGGTACGAACAGACCAAAAAGGCAGGCAAGCCAAAAACCTTCAAGGACTTCATCGCCGCTGGCGACCATCTTGCGGCACAAGGGTTTACATCACCGGGCCAGATTGTCGCCATGGGTGGCTCTGCCGGTGGCTTGCTGATGGGTGCGGTGGTCAATATGGCACCGCAATTGTTTTCCGGCATCATCGCCCAGGTTCCCTTTGTTGACGTGCTGAACACGATGCTGGATGCATCCCTGCCGCTAACACCGGGGGAGTGGAGCCAGTGGGGCAATCCGATTGAAAGCAAAGAAGAATACCAGATCATTGCCGGCTATTCCCCCTATGACAATGTGGTTGAGCAGGCCTATCCGCCAATCTTTGCCCTGTCGGGCCTGACCGACCCACGGGTGCAATATTGGGAGCCATCCAAATGGGTCGCCAAACTGCGCGAGGTGACGAAGGGGGTGTCTCCCATTTTGCTGAAAACCAATATGGGATCCGGCCATTTCGGCAAGACAGGCCGTTTCGCCTATCTGGAAGAGGTCGCATTGGTTTATGCCTTCGCGCTGAAAGTGGCCGACAAAGCGTGAGCTTGGGGTTTCTATGAATTGCTGGCCCTGGTCAGGGCCCAAACGTGACAATCCGCATGGTGAGCATCTGGATAGTGGGCCCGCAGCGATGCCTGCACCTCAACCGCGCGGTCGCGGGAGGAAATCAGCCCGAACTGGTTCAACTCTTCATTTGAAAAGGCCTCAGGAAATCCGCCGCAATTGGTCAGCGCGCTAATCCCACCCTGAACGTCAAGCAATTCATAGCCGAGAAGTTCAAATCGATTTGAATCATCTGGTGGCGCTGGTTGTGTCGCCGGGTTGCGAAAGACGCACAGCAAATTTTTCTCAACCCCTTTGGGAAGTTGTTCAAGCATGAATTCCAGATCAACAAAAAAGTCCAGCATGTAGTCTTCATTGACGATGTAAGGCCAATATTCATCTTTGGTTTCACCTAACAATGTTGGGCATAACATTCCATCCAACGACACCAGTTCTGCAAGCTGGGTCAGCCCTGACCAGCCGACATATTTTTGCCAGTCCTGATCATTCCAGGGTCCAAATTTCTTAGTGGCGATAAACAGTGGTTGCATGGCACAAACTCAACTGATCTCATCGGCCAGTCGATAGACGGCCACCGGTTCGCGAATCCCTTTCAGGTTTATTTCCCCGGTTGGTTCTGCCGCAAAATTATCTTCGATTGCTGTAAAGGCGCGCGGACTGAGTAGTATTTCACCATCTTCGGCCCGGTCGCAAAGCCGGGCTGCAAGATTTACGGCGGTTCCCGATGCGGTGTAGTCAGAGCGCCCCTCATAACCGACCAGACCAACCGTCGCATAACCCAGCGAAACGCCAACACCAAAGCCAAGCCGATATCCGAGACGCTTCCATTTATTGCTCAACTCGGCCATCCGCGACCGCATGGAAATTGCCAGCCGCACCGCATCACCCGCCGGGTCTTCACATGGCAATGGATCGTTGAACAGAACCATGATCCCGTCACCCATGCGGTGATCAACACCGGCACCGTGCTCGCTGATCAGCTTGCCCATTTCCTGATGATAGTTTTGCAGGACTTCGATGGTCTCCTCAGGCTCAGCCGTTTCGCAAAAAGCCGTAAACCCCCGAATATCGCAAAACAGAACTCCCAACAAAGATCTGTGGCTTTCCAGAAGCTTTTCCGATCCCCGCGAAACAACCGTATCAGCAACGGCTGCGGGCAAAAATCGCTTCAGGCGCCCCATCCGTTCAATTTCGCCGACCTGTTCCTCCACGCGATCTCCCAGTTCTGAATTGAGGCTTTCGAGAGCCTTGAACTGCCGCACATTTTCAATCGCAATCACCGCCTGTTCGGCGAAAGTTTCGACCAAGGCAACTTCATCGCTGGAAAAACTACGAACTTCACGTCGGCTGAGAACGAGACAGCCTATCGCCACGCCGTTTCGGATAAGCGGCACGTTAATACGGGTTCTCAGCAACTCTTCTTCGACCAGTTTGACATAGACCTGTTCCCCGGCACGGTATTCGTCAGTCTGCTTCAAATCGGGAATTTCTATTGTCCGCGCTTCGCGTATCGTGATGGCGATACGGTAGGAGGATTCCAAGTCAAATTCCTCACCCAATCGCATGGCCTGAAGTTCGTCTCCATAGGCGGCGGTCAGAATAAATTTCGTCCGCTTCTCATCTGTCAACATGAGCCAGGCGATGGGCGAGTTGCACAAACGCGCCGCGCTTTTCAATATCGCATCAAAAACCGGCCGTTCATCATCACGAGACTGGCTGATAACCGAAAGTATCTCCCGGGTTGCAGCTTCACGATCCAGCCGAACCTGAAGTTCACGATACTGACGGGAGTTTTCGATCGCGATAACTGCCTGATCAGCAAAAGTTTTGACTATCTCGATGTCATCTTCATCAAAGGCTTTCACCTCCTGCCTGCTCAGGACAATACAGCCGATCCCAACGCCTTCACTAATCAGTGGGATGGTCAGGTAGGTTCGAATGCCTTCTTCTTCGACCATCAAAACCCGATAGGGCTCGCGCTCCCGATATTCCGGTGTGTCAGCCAGATCGTGACAATGAAACGACCGCGCCTCTTTGATTGTTCGCGGAACCATCAGCGGTAAATCCAAAGGAATCACATCACCGATGCTCAATGATTTGAGGTCCTGCCCCCATGCCGCAGCAATCCTGAAATGAGTGCGGGCTTCGTTGGCCAGTTCCAACCGTGCGATTGGCGCGTCGCATAAACGGGCCGCATTTTTCAGGACAGCATCGAATACAGGGGCTTCATCGGCCCGCGAATTGCTGATCGCTTCGAGAATTTCCCGCGTCGCGGCTTCTCGCTCTAATGCGCGATCGAATTCCGCGCGCAGGGTCTTGTCAGCCCCTTTTTTGGGCTGCTCTTGCACGGCGAGGCCTCAAACTATTCCAGGTTGCCACCAGTCTAACCCGGCAATGCTTGGCTTGCCAATCCGCTCAGTGGAGTTGCTGGCGGCGACAAATCTTCGGCGACGAAAACCCACAATCCGGGGATGCACACATAAAAATGGCCCCGCCGGAAGCAGGGCCATTTGATAAAATCTAGCTGGTTGAATGAACCGCGCTTAGCCTTTGGCTGCAGCAAACATTTCTGCCACATAATCCCAGTTGATCAGGTTATCAACGAAGGCTTCCAGATAGGCCGGACGGGCATTGCGGTAATCGATATAGTAGGAATGTTCCCACACATCGCAGCCGAGGATCGGGCTGGCACCGTGGACCAGCGGGTTTTCACCGTTAGGTGTTTTGGAAATTTCCAGCTTACCGTCTTTGACCGACACCCAGCACCAGCCGGAACCGAACTGAGTCATGCCGGCAGCGATGAAATCGGCTTTGAACTTGTCGTAACCGCCAAGGTCGGAATCGATAGCTGCCTGCAGATCGCCCGGCAATGATGTGCCGCCGCCATTTGGGGCCATCCAGTTCCAGAAGTGGATGTGGTTGTAGTGCTGGGCTGCGTTGTTGAACAGGCCGGCATTGGTGCCATGGCTGGCAACGACGATTTCTTCCAGCGACTTGTCAGACATGCCAGCGTCATCGGCCAGTTTGTTGCCGTTATCGACATAGGC
>JBPCWT010000036.1:0-10559 GCA_051009255.1 Ruegeria sp.
ATGCTTGTCGAATTTTCCAGCGCCTGCGATGCCGTTGCATGTGCGGTTGAAGTTCAAAACCGTATGCTTCGCAGGAACATGGATGTACCGGTGGATCAGCGAATTCAGTTTCGTATCGGTGTAAACCTTGGCGACATCATTTTTGAGGATGGTGATATTTTTGGTGGCGACGTCAATGTCGCCGCGCGGTTGGAACAATCGGCAGAGGCCGGTGATGTTCTGATTTCCGGGGCGGTTCACGAACAGGTATCCACCCGGATGGATGAGCAGTTTCAGGATATTGGTGACCTGACGCTTAAGAACATTTCTCAGCCCGTGCACGCTTACCGCGTCGAATTGGAACGGCCTGCCGGCAGCGACCCCCAAACAGCAAGCGAAGAAGAAGCGACCAAGGTGGTGAAACCGTCAATTGCTGTTCTGCCATTTGCCAATATGAGCGGCGATCCCGAACAAGAATTTTTTGTAGATGGTTTGACCGAAGATCTGTTGACGGAACTCAGCCGACGGCACGAATTGTTCGTTATCTCTCGCAATTCCAGTTTTGTTTACAAAGGGCAGGCTGTGAACGTTCGAGAAGTGGCCGAAAAACTGGGCGCACAATACATCGTCGAAGGCAGCGTTCGAAAAGCAGGCAATCGGCTGCGCGTCACTGTGCAGTTAATCGACAGTCAAAACGACTCGCATGTCTGGGCCGAAAAATATGATCGCGAACTGGATGACATATTCACGATACAGGACGAAGTAACTTCTGCCGTGGTCGCGACTTTGCCCGGTCGGATTGAAGCCTCGCAACAAGAAGGGCTGACACGAAAGAAACCGTCCAGTTTTGCGGCCTACGAATGCGTGCTTGCGGCAAAGGTACTGCACCACCGCAGTACACCGGAAGACAACGCCGAGGCGATGAAACTGATAGACAGGGCGATCGAACTGGATCCTGACTATGCCCACGCTCATGCGTGGAGCGGGTGCATTCGCGGGCAGGCCTGGGGGTACGGTTGGTGTGACGACGTCGAGGCAATGATGAACCTGTGCCGAGAGGCAGTCGTCAAGGCGGCCTCGATGGACGACAACGATGCAGATGTGCATCGTCTGATGGCCGCCGTGGAAATCCTGCAAAACAACTTGGGACGTGCGCGATATCATCAGGAAAGAGCCCTGTCCCTGAACCCGAATTATGATTTGGTCGTTGTCCAGATGGGAGAGTTGTTGACGTGGTCGGGTCGTCCAGAAGAAGGAGCGGAATGGATTCAGAAAGCAATGAAGCTGAATCCGCACCACCCGGCCCGATTCTGGAGCCATCTGGGAAAGGCGCATTTTTGCGCGAAGCAATACGAGCAGGCGGTCGACGACTTTGCCCATCTTCCAACAATGGACGTCACGCAAAATGTCTTTGTTGCGGCATGTCACGGTTGGTTGGGAAACGTGGCCGATGCCAAAAGGCACATAGATGCAATCCTTGCGGCGCAGCCAGACTTCAAACTGGATGACGTCGTTTCCACGCTTCACTATGCCAATGACGACGATCTTCAGCATTTTGTCGAGGGCGCGAAAAAGGCCGGACTAACCTAACAGTCAATCCGGCCTTGAGATTGGATAGCACAGCAGATTGAACTGCTTTTACCATCGTCCTGTGGATCAGGTCAGATCCTTATAGCTAATCTCGCGCGTGTCAGCGCCCGGTCCAGCCTTTGCCCGCCGCATCAGCAGACGGTTGATCGCATGGATATAGGCTTTGGCGGAGGCTACCACGGTATCGGTATTGGCGGACTGACCGGTGGCTATCATTCCATCTTCTTCCAACCTGACTGAAACCGTGGCTTGGGCGTCGGTGCCTTCTGTCACGGCGTGCACCTGATAAAGTTGAAGATGAGCCGTGTTCGGATGGATTGCGCGGATCGCGCGGAAAGCCGCGTCAACAGGCCCGTCGCCGGTTTCGGTGGCGATAACTTCGTTGCCGTCAACTTCCATCTCAACGGTTGCTTCAGCCTTACCCACTGTCCCGCAGGTGACTTTCATCGATACCAGTTGCAGCCGATCATTCGCATCGTCATCGTCCAACGTCATCAGTGCTAAGATGTCGTCGTCAAAAACCTCTTTCTTGCGGTCAGCCAGTTCCTTGAACCGAACAAAGATATCCTTGAGCTGGTTGTCGCCGACTTCGTAACCAAGGGTGTTGAGCTTGTCACGCAAAGCGGCACGGCCGGAATGTTTGCCCAACGGCAAAGAGGTGCCGGACAGGCCGATATCCTCGGGGCGCATGATCTCAAAATTTTCGCGGTTCTTCAGCATTCCGTCCTGATGAATGCCGCTTTCATGCGCGAACGCATTCTTGCCCACGATGGCCTTGTTGAACTGAACCGGGAAACCCGAAACGGTCGCAACACGGCGCGAGATGTGCATGATCTTGGAGGTATCGATGCCTGTGTGCCAAGGCATGATATCGTTGCGGGTGCGCAATGCCATCACAACCTCTTCCAGCGCTGTATTACCAGCACGCTCACCCAGGCCATTGATCGTGCATTCGATCTGGCGTGCGCCACCGGCAACCGCGGCCAGCGAGTTTGCCGTGGCCATGCCAAGGTCATTGTGGCAGTGGGTGGCAAATACAACCTCATCCGCGCCCGGAACGGTTTCAATCAGCTTCTTGATCAGGTCCGCCGACTCCACGGGCGCAGTGTATCCCACCGTGTCGGGTATATTGATCGTCGTCGCACCTGCTTTGATCGCAATCTCGATCACGCGGCAAAGGTAGTCCCATTCGGTCCGCGTTGCGTCCATCGGCGACCACTGCACGTTTTCACACAGATTGCGTGCATGGCTGACCGTTTCATGGATCTTGTCGGCCATTTCGTCCTGCGTCAGATTCGGAATGGCGCGATGCAGCGGCGACGTTCCGATAAAGGTGTGAATTCGGCTTTTCTTGGCCAGCTTCACAGCCTCCCAACAGCGGTCGATATCCGTGATGTTGGCGCGGGCCAATCCGCAGATGCGGCTGTTTTTGGATCGCTGTGCAATCTCGGACACAGCCTTGAAGTCGCCCTCGGAAGCAATGGGAAAGCCTGCTTCGATTATGTCCACACCCATTTCATCCAGCAGCTCGGCAATCTCAAGCTTTTCGTCATGAGTCATGGTTGCGCCCGGGCTTTGTTCGCCGTCGCGCAAAGTGGTGTCAAAGATCAAGACGCGGTCTTGGTCGGTCACGTTAGTCATGTCGGTGTCTTTCTTGTCTGTCCTAAACCAAATGGCGCGCTAGCGTCCTCCTCTGAGCGGGCGCGCCGGATGGCACGCTCAGAGGCGGATTAGGATCAGTAGGCCACGCAGATCGGCACCGCGAAACGCGGTGTCGGCAAAAGGGATATCTGCACGGTTGATCATGGAGAACAGGTTATACATCGCTGACGGCGAATGAAAAGAACCAATTTTCAGCAATTTCCACCCAACCGCTATTCTTTGATGGGGAACATTGATCCCTGAGCCCCCACCGCTAATTCCCATGTATGAAGAATGCATTGATTATTGGTTCGTCAGGCGGAATCGGGCGCGCGGTGTCCGACCGGCTTGCCGCTCAAGGTGTCCAGGTGACGGGTCTTTCCCGTTCGGCATCGGGGTTTGATCTGACAAGTCCGGATTCCGCAGAGCAAATTCTCAACGATGTTGCCGGCCCGTTTGATCTGGTTCTGGTGGCGTCCGGCGCATTAGAGATTGACGGTGCCGCGCCAGAAAAATCCATGCGATCCTTGTCGGCGCAGGCAATGATGGATCAGTTTGCCCTGAACGCCATTGGCCCGGCGTTAGTCTTGAAACACGCGAGACGGTTGTTGCCGCGTGAACGTCGTTCAGTTCTTGCTGTTTTGTCGGCCCGTGTTGGATCGATTGGTGATAACCGCCTTGGTGGGTGGGTCAGTTATCGTGCCGCGAAAGCCGCTGTTAATCAGATTGTCCATACTGCAGCCATTGAACTGGCGCGAACGCACAAGGATGCGATTTGCGTCGCATTGCACCCGGGCACGGTAAAAACCTCATTCACCAAGAAATACCTTGGGCGGCACCCGGCAGTCGAACCTGACGAAGCCGCCCGAAACCTGTTGCAAGTGTCCGTGGATCTGACCCCTGCTGACACAGGTGGATTTTTCGACTGGGCTGGTAAGCGGATACCTTGGTAGCCGTACAGCTAGCCGTCAGACGACGTGGAATCAGCATCGCCCTCGGTGCTGTTCGTACCCGGTTCGGGCGTCTGTTCACTTGTTCCCGAAGTGCCATTTCCAGCACCGCCCTGATCAGGCAGAACGCCATTTTCCCATACGCCCGACCGCTCTTGCCCGTCGGCAAAGCGCATCGTTCCATCGCCCTGCGGCTTTCCATTCAGGAAATTTCCCTCGTAAACGTCCCCGTTCTGATAGCTGGCCGTGCCAAAGCCGGTAATTTTACCCTCAGTCCACTCTCCTGAGTACCTAAAGCCGTTGGCCGAAACGATTTCGCCCTGACCGTGACGCTGCCCCTGAACGTAGTCGCCTGTGTAAACCGAACCATCGGGATAAGTCGCTTTGCCTTTTCCCTGACGAATGCCGTCTTCCCAGTCGCCGTCATAGCGATATCCGTCAGCGTAAGTTATGACACCCTTGCCGTGATTGCGGGCATTTTTGAACTGCCCCTTGTAAACAATACCATTTGAGTATGTCGCCGTGCCTTGACCATCTATGACCCCGGCGATCCAATCACCGTCATAAGTTGACCCGTCCGGGTATGTGATCTGGCCTTTCCCGTGGGCCAGATCAGCGCTGAAATCGCCCACGTAAACTGACCCGTCAGGATAGGTCACTTCGCCAAGACCCTCTATCTGGCCCTCTGACCAATCACCTGTGTAACGGTACCCATCAGTCCCTACAAAAGTACCCTTTCCGTGGCGCCGATCGTCGGCAAAACCGCCCTCGTACACGTCGCCGCTGGCATAGGTGACCTTGCCCTGGCCATCCCGACGGCCGCCGATCAGCTGACCTTCGAACACGTCACCGTTTGCCTGGGTCAGGACACCTGACCCGGTAATCTGGCCCTCGGTCCAGTCGCCGACATATGTCATGCCATCCGGCAATGTCAGATTGCCTTTACCGTTTCGACGTCCGGAAAGTATATCGCCCTCGTAGACAGACCCGTCCGGGTAGGTAATTTTGCCCTTGCCTTCTTTTACGCCGTTTACCCAATCGCCGTCGTAGATGTAGCCGCCCGCGTCCCGCATCACCCCTTTGCCGTGGTGCTGAGCCTTTTTAAATCCACCCTCGTACCGAACGCCGTTTGCGTAAATGGCAACACCCGTGCCGTCGATTGTGCCGTCTTTCCATTCCCCTTCGTAAGTACCGCCATCGGCAAAGACGATCTTGCCGCGCCCCTCGGGTTTTCCTTTGGCAAATTCGCCTTCGTAGACGGATCCGTTCGGGTACCGCGCGGTGCCCTTGCCCCGGATCTCACCTTCGAACCATTCGCCGGAGTATTCGAAACCATCGGGCAATTTGTACGTTCCGGTCCCGTGGCGCAGCCCTTTTTCAAAAGTTCCCTCATAAACACCGCCGACTTCGTCGTCCTTGATCAAGACTTCGCTATCTTGCGCATAAACACCGGTTGCGATCAGGCCGCAGGCTGCAATTGCAATTGATTCGCGGATAAAATTCATGGTTGTCCCTGTCTGGTCGGTCAAAACCGGGTGTGTATCTGTTTGCGCAAAATTAGGATACCGGGGATGGCGGGGCAACGTGTTTTGCTGCATTTGACTTTCACTTGTTGCGCGATCTGGTAAATGGCGTGTGGACTGACGAGGCAAGAGGGCAGAATGGCCAACCGTTTCCGTATCACTTTAGCGCAGCTCAATCCTACAGTAGGTGATATTAAAGGCAACGCGGCAAAGGCGGTCGCGGCATGGGAGCAAGGGCGCGAGGCAGAGGCCGATCTGGTTGCCCTGCCGGAAATGTTCATCACAGGCTACAATACACAAGACCTGGTGATGAAACCTGCATTTCATGACGCAGCAATCGCCGCGATCAGGCAACTGGCCGAAAAATGTGTTGATGGACCGGCGGTGGCGGTTGGCGGGCCTTGGGTCGAGGACGGTAAGCTTTACAACGCGTACCTGATTCTCAAAGGCGGCAGAATTGCCAGCAAGGCGCTCAAACACCACCTGCCGAACGAGACGGTGTTCGACGAGGTTCGCCTTTATGATGCCGGACCATTGGGCGGGCCTTATTCGGTTGGAAACACACGCGTTGGCAGCCCAATCTGCGAAGACAGCTGGCACGAGGACGTGTCTGAAACACTGGCTGAAACGGGCGCAGAGTTTCTGCTGATCCCAAATGGTTCGCCTTATTTCCGAAACAAGTACGATGTGCGCCTCAACCACATGGTTTCGCGCGTCGTCGAAACAGGATTGCCGCTGATTTACCTCAACATGGTTGGGGGTCAGGACGATCAGGTGTTTGACGGTGCAACCTTTGCGCTGAACCCCGGTGGCGAACTTGCAATGCGGATGCCGGTCTTTGACGAGGCCATTGCTAATGTCGACCTGGAGCGCGGCGATGAAGGTTGGCGGATCGTTCCCGGCGAGATCGTGCCACAGCCAGATGAGTGGGAGCAGGATTATCGCGCAATGGTACAATCCCTGCGCGACTACATGGACAAAACCGGCTTTAAAAAGGCGGTTCTGGGCTTGTCGGGCGGCGTGGATTCGGCACTGGTGGCCGCAATAGCCGTGGATGCAATCGGGCCAGAGAATGTACGTTGTGTGATGCTGCCGTCAGAGTACACCAGCAAGGCATCGCTGACTGATGCAGAAGCCGTCGCACAGGCGCTGGGCGTTCAATATGATTTCGTTCCAATATCAGAAAGCCGTGCAGCCGTTACAAACACTCTGGCCGAGTTGTTCGAGAATCATGATGAGGACCTGACCGAAGAAAACATTCAGTCCCGGTTGCGTGGCTTGTTGTTGATGGCGATCTCGAACAAGTTCGGAGAAATGCTGCTGACAACCGGCAACAAATCTGAAATCGCCGTCGGTTATGCCACGATCTATGGGGACATGAATGGTGGGTACAATCCGATCAAAGATCTTTACAAAACGCGGGTGTTTGAAACGTGCCGCTGGCGCAATGCGAACCATCGGGAATGGATGAAGGGGCCCGATGGCGAAGTAATACGGCCTTCCATCATCGACAAACCCCCCAGTGCAGAATTGCGCGAGGACCAGAAAGACAGCGACAGCCTACCGGACTATCCGGTTCTGGATGCCATTCTGGATATTCTCGTTGATCAGGACGGGTCAATTGCGGATTGTGTCACCGCTGGCTTTGATCGCGATGTCGCGCGTAAGATCGAAAGCCTGATTTATATCAGTGAATACAAACGGTTCCAGTCAGCGCCGGGAACGCGCCTGACACCGCGTGCCTTCTGGTTGGATCGCCGCTATCCGATCGTTAATCGTTGGCGAGATCAAAGTTAACAGCCCAATTTTGTCGATAATTTGCCCTAAATTTGCCGTGATTGCGGGTAAAATGACAATTAAATGGCGAAAAAGCCAAATTTTGGCAGGAATCTCTAGTACAGGTCTGATCTCCGCGCGTATTGCGGGCCCCTGGGCGGTTGCATCTTGTGCCCATCTGCGAGGGGACCATGAAAGACCAGTGCGAACAAAGCAATGTCCTAATCGGAGCTTCCGGATTCAGCGATGAAAAAATCGACGCTGCCATCAAGGGTATGATGGCAGACGAGGCCGGGTCGCCCGCGCAAATAAAAACTCCACGCCAACAAAAACGTTCAGGGCAACGTACAAAACGGCGCTTGATTTTGTCACTCAAGTTGCCTGGATACAGGCCAACCGCGCGGCAGCTAGCTTTGGCAACTGGCATTTTTGTGATGGTGGTTAAACCGTGGCTTCTTCCCATCTTGCTCGTTTTGGCTATGGCGGTTCTGCTTGTCAGCTATTGGACGCTTGGTCACGATCGTTCAGTCGAAATTGGAGTGCGTGCAATGGAATTGCTGAGGAAGTACCGCCCAAAATTGGCTGCTCGGGTTGAAGGCCGTGCTCGCAATGGGTTGCGCCGCGTACATGCATTGGTCGCTAAGTTACCGGAAAAGTGGACAGAGGGGCTGTATCTGCCTGATCTGGAACCCGCATCTTAAAGGCCAGAGAAAATGCAGCAAGACCCATTTGACAGAATAGCTGCGGACTAAATCGCTAGATTTACCCAACAATCGAAAGCACACGGAATCATTGTTTCGCGATGGTGCCAAGTTTTCACGCATTTATAATGCCTTGGATCGAATTTTGTAGAATATAGCCACCATATACGCCACATTTTAGCCGCAGTTATGTTTCAATGTTGCCCTACATGGGGCGATTGTGACGCAATGCAGCCTGAGAAGCTGCAGTCTTGGCAAAACTGGTCGAGTGACAAGGTGCGGAGTGTCCGCACTCTGAACTGCCGATGACAATATGTTGGTGACCCTATGTTGAATAGTTATGATAAACCGCTTCATGCGCCACTTCAGTGGAAAACTATGGAATCGCCTTCCTGCGATTTCGACGAAACCTCTATTGATTCGGCGATCTCGGGTGTATTGCAGCATGAGGAGACACCACACGCGTCGCGTGAACCCGAGGTCGAAGGCGAACAGGCTGATTTTTCTGAAGCGCCGACCACCTCAGTGCCAATAGCAGAGCCAAAGCAAAAGGCGTCAGTTGCAGAACTGTTTCGCCAGAAATGGGCAGCATTTGCGGCCACCGCTTTGATTGTTGCCGTTGTACTGGGCAATTTGCCAGCAAGCTGAGCAACGATAACGCAAGCAACCAGATGCTTGCGCATTCGCCACATTCCCTGACAATAGGTGACGCAATTGTTCAAAGTGAATTGCATCTTTTAGCACTGCCGAATTCAATCTGACTGATGTGTAATTGTCAGTGAGTTCCGAATGCCCGGTCCAAAGCCAAAAACGGTCGAACCGGATTTGTGTCTGCCCAAAAATGTAGAGGTTGTGGTCATTGGCGGCGGTATTGTCGGCGCGTCCACCGCATTGGAGCTGGCAGAACGCGGCGTATCGGTCTTGCTATGCGAAAAAGGTCAGATCGGGGCCGAACAAAGTTCTCGTAACTGGGGTTGGGTGCGACTTGGAATGCGTGATCCTCGCGAAATTCCCCTGATGTCAGAGGCGATCCGAATTTGGCAGGGATTGGATGAAAGGATCGGGCGGTCCACAGGGTACACGCAGTCCGGCATTGTATTTGGGGCGTCCGGCAAACGTTCCGCAGGCAACCTGGAACGCTGGCTGCGAAACCTTGAGGGATACCAGAACCCGGCACGGATGGTCACAGGGGCGGACCTGAATGATCTGCTGCCGAACAATAATCTGCACTTGAAATCCGCGCTTTACACTCCGCAAGATGGTCGGGCGGAACCACAATGGGCCGCACCTGCAATCACCGAAGCAGCGCGGGACAATGGGGCGGTGGTTATGACCAACTGCGCTGTGCGCAGCCTTGATGTTCAGGCCGGGCACGTGGCCGGGGTGTTTACGGAGCGGGGCAGGGTATCTTGCAGCCGGGTTGTTCTGGCGGGTGGGGTGTGGTCGCGTCTGTTCGCGGGAAATGCCGGAATTGACCTGCCGCAACTAAAGATTTTGAACACTGTTTTGCGTTCTTCCCCTGTCGAAGACGGACCCGATGCGGCCCTCTGGACCGACGGTTTTTCAATCCGCAAGCGCGCAGACGGTGGATACACGATCGCTTCGGGTTATCAAAACACAGTTGACGTTGTTCCTGATACGCTTCGATTGGCGCGACAATTCAAGCCAGCCTTCACGCAGGAATGGAAATCGCTGAGATTTCGGTTTTCACATCGATGGAGCGCTGAGGCACGCGAAGCCAGAACATGGCTTCCGTCTGCCATAACACCGTTTGAGTCGTGCCGTGTTCTTGATCCGGCACCGTCAAAAAAGGCGCTGCGCCAATCATGGAGGGCCGCCTGCAGGGCTTTCCCATCGCTTTCACAGTCCGAAGTCGTCGAAAGCTGGGCCGGTATGATAGATGTCACGCCGGATGCAATCCCGGTCATCTCGGGCGTCGATGAACTGCCGGGGTTCTATATGGCAACCGGCTTTTCTGGTCACGGTTTTGGAATCGGCCCCGGTGCAGGCAGACTGATGGCAGATATGGTCACAGGTTCACACCCATGCGTCGATCCGACCGCGTTCCGCCTTGCCCGCTTTACCGACGGGGGCCGTGTGCGGCCGGACACCGGTTATTAGCCTGATTAGCCCATCATCTGATAGCTGACGGGAACAAAGCGGAACCCTTCGCCACGGGTTTCCACATACCCTGCGGCGGGGAAGGGCATGTGGTATCCGATCATCGGAACGCGGTCAGCGGCCAGCATACCCATAACTTTGCGCCGCGCGTCGGTTGCGGCGGCTTTGTCAATGTCAAACCGGAACTCCCATTCTGGGTAGGCAAATGACCAGACATAGTGATTGGCCAGATCAGCAGTCAGAACCAGCCGCTGCCCGTTGCTTTCCAGGTGATAGAC
>JBPCWT010000037.1:0-7115 GCA_051009255.1 Ruegeria sp.
GGTATCTGCAGCCCTTTCTGCGGAATTTAGCTTCAGCTGTTCAGGAAACCCGCCGTTGGAGGGACGCGGATGATGCGCGGGTACTGACGGTTGCGTATCAATTGCTGGGATCGCTCAGTTACTTTTCGGTATCCCAGCCAAATCTTTGTGGTGCGTTCGGGCCAGATTATTACACCCTGATGAGGCAAGAGTTCGTTCAGGGTTTCGAGCGAAGCCTGAAAGAAACATTTGATGGGCCGTAACCCCACGCGCAACGCGCGTGGGGATTTTAAGCCGCCGTCATCGGATGCAACGCGTGCGGCCTTTGATTGGGTGCCAGCAAGCAGGCGGCGCGCCGGTCAGACAGACATGCAGATGTATTTCATCTCTAGGTAATCTTCCATTCCGTGATGGCTGCCTTCGCGTCCCAGTCCAGATTGCTTGACGCCGCCAAACGGGCCCAATTCGGTCGAGATTATACCAGTGTTGACGCCGACGATGCCGTATTCCAATGCTTCGGCCACCTTGTAAACCCGGCTCAGGTCTTTGGCGTAAAAATATGACGCCAGACCAAAGATCGTGTCGTTTGCCATCGCAATGACGTCATCCACGTCCTCGAATTTAAACAGCGGTGCCAGCGGGCCAAAGGTTTCTTCCTGCGCAACTTTCATGTCTTGTGTCACGCCGGTGACGATAGTCGGTTGAAAGAAAGTACCGCCCAGATCATGGGGCAGGCCGCCGGTCAGAATGGTGCCTCCATTGTTGGTAACGTCATCGATATGTTCCTGCACTTTCACGACCGCTTCGTCATTGATCAGCGGGCCTGTCGTCGTTCCATCAGTCAGACCATCACCGACATTCAGCGCCTCGACCGCCGCCTTCAGCTTGGCGGCGAACGCGTCATAAACGCCAGCTTGCACGTAGATGCGATTGGCACAGACACAGGTTTGTCCGTTGTTGCGGAACTTGCACATCATCGCGCCCTCGACGGCTGCATCAAGATCGGCATCGTCGAACACGATAAAGGGCGCGTTGCCGCCCAGCTCCATCGAGCACTTCATGACCTGATCGGCGGCTTGCCGCAGCAGGATGCGGCCAACCTCTGTCGAGCCGGTAAAGGTCAGCTTTCGCACAGCGGGGTTTTCGCAGAATTCCTGACCAACCTCGCTTGCACGCGACGAAGGGACGACGTTGAACACGCCTGCCGGGATACCGGCTTGTTCGGCCAGAACCGCCAGAACCAGTGCAGACAAAGGCGTTTCCGCAGCCGGGCGCGCGACAAAGGCGCAGCCTGCCGCCAATGCAGGTGCTGCCTTGCGCGTGATCATCGCATTCGGGAAATTCCAGGGCGTGATTGAGGCCGCAACGCCGATCGGTTGTTTCAAAACCATGATCCGCTTGTCGCGCTGATGGCCGGGTATGGTTTCACCGTATACGCGTTTGGCCTGTTCGCCGAAAAACTCGATAAAGGACGCGCCGTACGCGATCTCGCCAATCGCCTCGGGCAGGGGTTTGCCCTGTTCCGCTGTCAGGATTTTTCCCAGATCCTCGGCATTTTCCATCATCAGGTCGAACCAGCGGCGAAGGATCGCGGCGCGTTCCTTGCCAGTGTATTCGGCCCATTTCTTTTGCGCGGCTTCGGCTTGTGCAATTGCGCCTGCAACTTGGGTCCGGCTGACATCGGCCACTTCGGCAACTATGTCACCACGGGCCGGGTTGGACACGGCAAATGTACCATTGTCGCCATCAACCCATTGGCCGCCAATATAGGCCTTGGTCGCCAGCAACTCAGGGTTAGAGAGTAGAGATTTCAGATCGGTCGTTGCGTCCAGCATGGTAAAGCCTCCGGGGAATGTGTTTGCGCGCACCCAAACAGGTCGTGTCGCGCCTGTCTATGTCCACTGGGGATAAGGAATCAATCCAAATTTGATCATATTATATTTAGTAAGTTAAATAGATGAGGTGACGTTGCAATCTGTAGTAGGGCCGGACCACCGAAATTGGCGATGAATTAAGCGCCCGACACCTACCCGGACACGCCGTCAGGTTAAAACCTCAGGTTGTGAATCTTCGTCTATCTTTTTGGGGTCGAGTTTGTCAAAGTTTGTGTGATTTGGTGGCCCGAGGGGATGTAAATCATCGTAACATCCCCTATGTTATTGGGTGCAGTAAGAAAACAGGGATAGAAGAAATGTCGAACCAGCAATTCGAAGCGTTGATTCAGGAGACTCAGCAAAAAGTACGTGAGAGTCAGTCGCAGATTGAAGGCCTGACATCGCGGATCGAGACGGCGCGCGCCAAAATCGGAACGGCCGAAGCTGATATCGACATAGAAAACGCAACGCTCGAAGACGTGCATGCCCATACAGAAGTGATGAATGCCAACATAGCCGAGCTGATCATGGGTTTGGACGATGTGACCAGCGCATTTTCCAAGGATTTTGACGAGATGCGTTCAAAAACCGGATGGGAATCGTTTGTTGGCGTCTTTTCAAAGGGCAAGTCAGACTCGATGCGGCAAGAGCGTATGCGCACCGCCAATATCGACGACAAGCTGCAAGACCTGATCGCCAAATCGGACGTGATTGTTAAGCTGCTGGAAGGGCAGCTATCCGTGTTGGAGGAACAGAGGGTCAAGGTTGAGGACAATCTGACCGTCACGCTGGACGACCGCGAGGCGACAGTTGCAGAATTAGAGGCGCTGAGGGAAGAAATTCAGGGAATGGATCCCGCCATAATCACTCTGGAAAACAAAATATCTGTTGAACAGGACGCGGCAGCCCGCACTAAGCTGGAAACCGAATTGGCCGAACTGAACAAGCAGTACAATGCAAAAGTTCAGGAAGAGCAGGTCAAGCTGGCCAAGTCGCAAACGCTGGAGCGGTATATCGAAAAGGGCAAGACCTGGGTCGATTCACTGCAAAATCAGGCCGCGACGCAGATGGTGCTGATCAATAAGCTGCAAACTGACACGCAACAGCGCGTGGTGCTGTATGACGCGTTGACCAAATCACTGAAAACCGCGCAACAGCAGGACGTGGCCCACCGCATCAACGAGATCGGCGTGCAGACCGACCAAGAGGCGCAAACCGCCATGGCCGCCATCGGCACCGCGACCAACCAGAAGATGGCCGACATGCTGGAAGCGCATGAGGACCACATGGTCTTTGCCCGTGACGTGCTGGAGAAAAAGGCCAAAGCGGATGAACGCTTTGCCCGCCGGTTTGCGGCGATAGTCGAGAAGCATGATAAGAATTTGTACGGGGGATGAGATTGGAACTGCTGGAATTGCTTACTTTTCTAGTGGCTCCAGAGAACTGGTTTTGGTGGATCGTTCTCGGTGGTTTCTGGCTCGTTTTCTCAGTGATATACGCTGTTCAGGGAGGGCCGTTTGGATGGACAGCTGTTTGCCTTGTGGTCGCTAGCTTGGCTCATTCCGCCAATCGTTTGTGGAACGAAACCGTTGACTAACCCAACCCAAGATCATGTTGGCCTGACCGACACCTTCGCCTCGCGTCGCTATTTCCGCAAATTCGAGGTGATCACCGTACACTTGTTGCGGGTTGCAGCGACGATGGAGGCAGAGGGCGCGATCTCGAAGCAAGAGGTGCGGATTGTGTCGCGATATCTATCGGGGCTGCTCTACACCTTTCGCGCGCTGTCAATGAAATACCTACTGGTCGGGCGCGATACGGGGCGGTTTTTTGGCAGTCTCGCCATAGACAAGCGCGACAGTGGATTCCCGGTGGCGGCCGAGCTGCTGACCATGGCGAATGACGTGCAGCAGGCGCAGGTGCATCTGGAAAACATGCCGGCGGAAGAAGCCCTGAAAACCGATATGGTGCGTACCATCATCAGCGATCAGGAAATCCCTACCAAGTTGCAGTTTGCCTTGTCTCAAAGGCTTTACTACAAGGAACTGCTGAAGGGCGAGTTGTTCTGGGCGCGTAACGATCCGGAATGTCACTGGATCGGGAATGAGGGCAACCGGCGGCAGTTTCTGATCCATTGGGCCGTTTATGACAGCCAGATCAACCTGCCGGTCATTTACCTGATGCAGTTGGAAGATAGTGGCAAAACCGCCCTGCCCAAGGATCAGCGCCGATGGCCCGAAGTGCAGGCTCATCTGATGGCGCAGGCTCTGGGTGGGCTGAAACTGGTGACTATTGCCAAAGGGTTCGATCAGGACTTTGACGATCTGCACCCCAAACAATTGCGGCGCATCCACGTGGGCCCAATGTATTCTTCGGCGTTTACAGAGCAGTCCGGTCCCCTGCGGCAGGTTCTTGAAGATGCGCAGTCACCGGAGGGCCAGGATTGGGCGCTGGCGTGGACAACGGAAGAGTTGCAAAGCGAAGATGTGATCGAAGAACGCGCCGGGTGGTTTTCAACCGTCGAGCGCGAAGTCTTTGCGCTTGATCCGTTTGGTGGACAGGGGGCCGAAACCGGTGCGACGCGAACACAAAGGTCGATCATCCTGCCGCAGCGCCCGTTTCAGGTTCTGGCCGAGCGTAATCCGCCGGGATTTGCAGACGTAAGAAAGTTCGTGGTCAGCAAGACCGGGCAAGTGTTGAGGTACTAACCCCAGGTGGGCCCTGCTGGGCAACGGGGATTGAGTATTTTTGAAAAGATGAAGCAAGGGCAGTTTTGAGATGAGTTTGACATCAGATCAGATGGAGTTGCGCGAGGCGGACATTCGCAAGCATTATCCGGCGGCGACTGCTTTGCTGAATGGGTTTGAGCATGCGCCGCGAATAGCGAAACCGATAGAAGTTCAGCCAGAAGAACGCTCGCCCGGTGTGTCGGCGACGCGGCGTTTTCGGTCTACGACGCCGGGTTTGGTGACGCGCCGCACATCGCGACCGAACGGGGTGCATCTGGTTGATCGGATCGAGGCATCAGATGATGGGGATGCGCTGGTTTCTGCGCCGCAGGCCACTACACAGCAGGCCATTCGCCGCGCCATCGCGATCGCGCTTGCAGTTGCCGAAACCTATGCAGAGCAAACGCCACTGTCCGACCTGAAACGATCCAACCTGGCGGGTGATCTGCCAGCGGCGCGCAAGACCGAGTTTTCAGAGCTCCTTACGGCCGAGGCGCTTGTTACCGCGCATGTCTTTGGGAATGCTCTTGCCTATCTCATGTCTTCTCATTTGGGTGAAACGACAGTCGATGTGGGTGAAGTCGAAGAAGTTCTGACCGACAATGGGCTGCTTGCCTTGCATGGGGCGCTGTGGGAACTGGATCAGGTGCTTGCAGAACATGCGCCAGACGACGCGCAGTTGGTTGCCGCGACCAGCGCCTTTGCCGAACAGTTGATGGATAAGACCGTGTTGCGGGCCCAATCCGCAGGACACCTTGCCCCGTTTGAGGGCGCGGCATGGCATATCGAAGCGGATGATCTGACCATTCGGGGGTTTGAGCCGGCATCCAAGGCGAAATCCACCACGCTGACCATGACGTTCAAAAAACCGAACGAGGTGGTCGGCAACCACATCGCCAAGTATCAGGCCATGAAGCTGTCCAAGATGTTGATGGCTTATGATTTTGAGCGGCGTTTGAACCCGTTTGCCGAACTTGGCGGGTTCATCTTTACATTTATGGGGGATGGCAAGCCGGGGACGGGCAAGACCACGCTGATCCAGATGATGGCGGGTCTGATCCATGACTATTGCCAGAATGCAGGTTACCCATTCCGCTATCAAAACCTGAGTACAGACAACATCGACAGCTATCAGGGTAAGTCGGGGCAAAACGCCAAGGCGTTCATTAACACGATCATCGACCCGTCCGTGATCGGATTTGGTACAATTGACGATATTGATCAACTGGCCGGAAAACGCGGCGACCGGCAGTCCAGCGCCGGGCAACTGGAAATCACCGCTGTGTTGATGGAAAGCTTTGCCGGTGCCAACACCGTTGTTCGCGGAAACTGCACATTTGGGATGTTTTCGAATTATCCCGAGAATGTGGACGACGCGTTGCGTCAGCGCGCAGGCGCGCGATTCCTGGTGGATGGGCCGCAAACGCGCGACGATTACATTGATATCCTGCACCTGCTGATGGGCCGTAATCACGACATCCCGCTGGGCGAGCACGAAGCCTATGCCGCGCAGGAGATTAAAAAGGCCGTTGCCGCAAGTTTCGAAAGCCATTCGCGCCCGCATGAGGATGCGCTGTTATCTGTGTTTGACCAGGTGGCGGGGCAGATCGGGCAGATGGATACCATCGCCAAACTGGGAACGTACCTAAAGGCGATTCAAGCCGCAGACGAACGATTCACGGGTCGCGCGATCAAGAACATTACCGACGCGGTCAAGGTCCGCGCGATGGATTTTGAGCTGCCGGATGAGTGGATGGAAAACCCCGACCTGTTCCTGTTCTGCGACTATGACACCAAGAAGGCAATGATCGAAGAGCTGCGCCAGCCGATCACGGTGGAAATGGTGATTCAGGAAATCAACCGCTATGCCGACAGCGAGTTCCGTTATGCGGATAAAAGCGACGAGGTTGCCATCGAGAATGCGGTGCGTGAAATGGGTCGCATGGAAGAGGCCAAGCGGCGGTATCTGGAGGGGAAGGGGTGAAAAGCTGGGTGCAAAACAAACTTGACCCCGTTCGGGCTGGCTTGAAAAGCGACGACCCAATGGAAGTCGGAAAGACCATTTCCAAGGTGTTTTTGGTGGTTGTGGTGGCGTTGGCGATTCTTCCGCAATACACGGAACAAGAAGGTTGGCAATTTCGGATTGTTGGATTCCTCTTTTCCCCATCCAATGAAATCGGAGACACCTTAGCAGGGGTCGCGGGGGTACTGGCTTTTCTGTGGATAATCATCACTATTTGGCTTCAAAGCCAGGAACTTGCTGCGCATCGAAAGGAGTTGAAACTAGCTCGGCAAGCTCAAGAAAAACAGCTTGAGACCATGGAGAAACAGGCAAACATCTTTCTTCAGGAGCAACAAGAAAGATCCGAAAGAAACTACGGCGAGCTGTTCCGAGAGCAACTTCAACTATTTTGCTCAAATATGAATCGTGCTCATGGAAAAGCAGTGATTTTTGCCAAGCCTGGAAATTACTACGCAGATGTTTCTCAAAAACTCTTAAGACCAAGGTTAAACGAAAAAGTCGGTTTAGTGT
>JBPCWT010000038.1:0-15122 GCA_051009255.1 Ruegeria sp.
TGGTTCCTGCCGGAAAAGGCCAAGATCATCCAGATCGACCAGAGCGTCGAGCATCTGGGACGGCGCGCGCCGATTGCATCGGGATTGCTAGGGGATGTCGGTGCCACGCTGGACCTGCTGCTGCCACAGGTTGGGGATAAGGCAGATCGCAGCTTTGCCGATTATCAGATCAGGCTGTGTCACAAGTGGCTGGATCAACAGGAAAACGCCGCCAGCCTTGACCGTGATGCCGAACCCTTGCATCCGCAACTGTTTGCCCGCGAGATTTCAAATCAGGCTGCCGAGGATGCGGTGTTTGCGATGGATATCGGTGAATGCACGGTCTGGGTCGCGCGGCAGACGCGCATGAAGGGCGGGCGGCGCATGGTTGGGTCGTTCAACCATTCGTCGCTGGGGTCGGGCTTGCCCTCGGCGCTGGGGGCGGCGGCGCTTGATCCCGGTCGAGAGGTCTGGGCCTTTTGCGGCGACGGCGGGTTTGGCATGTCGATGCAGGACTTCGTGACGGCGGTGCGATATGACTGGCCTATCAAGGTGATCGTCTTCAACAACCAGACGCTGGGTTTTGTAAAGATGGAGATGGAGGTTTCGGGTTATCCGCTGAACCCGGCGGCGACCGATCTGGTGAACCCGGACTTTGCGGAATATGCCCGTATCTGCGGTGGCGAAGGCGTGCGCGTTGAACACGCCAGTGACATTCCAGACGCAATCGCCCGCGCAAAGACAAGCAGAAAACCGTTCATTATTGACGCAATGGTAACGCCGGGCGAATTGGTCATGCCGCCTCATCTGGATGCCCGGCAGGCGTGGGGCTTTGGCATGTCAAAGCTGAAAGAAGGCATCCTGCTGGCCAAGGGCGATCATGCGCAATGGGACAACTGGGTCAAGGAATTGAAGGCCGCGTTTTAATAGAATGCACGCCCGAGGGAGAGTTTGAATGATCGTACGCAAAATCTATTTCGCGGTGGCGTTTCTGGTCCTGCCGCTGATCCTGTTGCTGGGGTTCTTTTGGTCGCCCCTGCACTGGCTGCTGGTGATCGTGGTGCCGTATGTTCTGGTGGGTGCCTATGATCTGATGACCACTAAGCACAACGTGCTGAACAACTATCCCGTGCTGGGTCATTTCCGGTACATGCTGGAATTTGTCAGCCCCGAGATACGACAGTATTTTGTCGAAACCAATGAAAGCGGTCGCCCGTACAATCGGATCGTGCGTGCGCTGGTATATTCCCGCGCCAAGGGGCAGACCGATACGCAGGCGTTTGGAACGCAATACGATATCATGACCACGGGCTATCATCGGGCCAATCACTCGTTATCGCCAAAGCATGTGCCGCACTCGGAAGAGCGCGTGATGCTGGGTGGGCCGCAATGTGACAAACATTACAATGCATCGCGCCTGAATATTTCGGCGATGAGTTTCGGGGCGCTGAGTTCCAACGCGATCCGGGCACTCAATGGCGGTGCCAGGGACGGGGGTTTTGCCCACAATACGGGCGAGGGTGGTCTGTCCCCGCATCACCTTGCCGAAGGTGGTGATATCATTTGGCAGATCGGTACGGGTTATTTTGGGTGCCGGACGTCAGAGGGTGAATTCGACAAGGATACCTTTGCCGAAAAGGCGCAGAAGGACGTGGTCAAGGCGATCGAAATCAAGCTGTCGCAGGGGGCCAAGCCATCGCATGGCGGGGTGTTGCCTGCCGCCAAAGTTGACGAGGAGATTGCCGAAATTCGCGGGGTTGAGTTGCATAAAGATGTGATTTCTCCCCCTGTTCACTCGGCCTTTGACGGGCCAACCGGTCTTTTGCATTTCGTGCAGCATCTGCGGGAAATGTCGGGTGGAAAGCCCGTTGGTTTCAAGCTGTGCATTGGCAATCCGGCGGATTTCATGGCCATTTGCAAGGCCATGCTGGAAACTGGAATCCTGCCGGATTTTATCACCGTGGACGGGGCAGAGGGCGGCACTGGCGCGGCACCTGTGGAATTTACCAACCGTCTGGGAACACCGCTGAACGAGGCGTTGATCCTTGTGAACAACTGCCTGCGCGGCATCGGCGTGCGTGACAAGATCAGGGTGATCTGTTCGGGCAAGGTCGCAACCGGGTACGACATGATCGAGAAATGCGCGCTTGGCGCGGATATGTGCAATTCAGCCCGGACCATGATGTTCGCGGTTGGCTGCATTCAAGCGCTGCATTGCAACACCAACCGTTGCCCCAGCGGTGTGGCAACGCAGGATCCGGTCAGGGCGCGCGCGATCAATGTCCCG
The DNA here is from genome assembly GCA_051009255.1 of Ruegeria sp. GTDB lineage: Bacteria > Pseudomonadota > Alphaproteobacteria > Rhodobacterales > Rhodobacteraceae > Ruegeria. The sequence goes on from JBPCWT010000038.1 coordinate 2,267, forward strand.
GAAAAACGCAAGCGGGTGCACCGGTACCACGATGCCACAGTGGAAAGTTTCCGCGAAATTCTGGGCGCAATGGGCCGCGAAAGCGTTTCGGAGTTGCGACCGTCCGATATTCGACGCAGAACCGCGGACGAGCGTGAACATTCCTATGCGGAACTGTATTCCCTGGTGGAGAAAGGCGCGTTTCTGGGCAGTAATTTACCGCCCGAATACGTTGACGATTGGAACAGGGCGTCGGCAGATACTTTCTGATCCGAGGTAAACGTAAAAAAACGAAAAAGTTTTGACCTGATGCCAAGGATTGACCTTTGGCATGCGTCCTACCAATCGTGATGCGCATGATGACTTCGGACGAGGATATGGCCCATGCGGCGGCAAATGGCGACGCGGATGCGTTTGCCGCGCTGTTGGCGCGCCACTATGACCGCGTGTTTCGCCTGTCGTTTCGGATGACGGGGCGCACGGACGCCGCCGAGGATCTGACGCAGGATATCTGCGCCACATTGCCCGCCAAAATCGCGGGGTTTCGGGGTGATGCACGTTTTACCACATGGCTGTATCGCGTCGTGGTCAACGCAGCCGAAGACCAGCGCAGGCGTAATGCCAGCCGCGCGCGTGCGGCAGTTGGGTGGGGCGATGTTGAACGGATGCGCCGCGCCGAGGCAGATGAAACGGCGCAGGCGCTGAACTGGTTGCAAAATGCGATGAATGAACTGCCGGAAGAATTGCGGGCCACGCTTGCCCTGACCTTGGAAGATGAAATGACCCATGCGCAGGCCGCGGCGGTTCTGGATGTGTCCGAGGGCACCGTGTCGTGGCGGATGTCCGAAGTGAGAAAACGCCTTCGGGCAATCAAGGAAAAGGAGCTTGCGCAATGAGTGATGAGCTCGACGACCTGAAGACCCTCATGGATGCGGCCACTCCCGCGCCTGATGCCCGCCGCCGGGCAGAAAACCTGACGGAGGCGCAGAAAATTTTTGTGCAGCGCCAAGGATCGCAAACCACGGCGCGTCCTACTGACAAGCGAGGCCCGATAGCCCGCCTGACAGAAGGAACAAAATCCATGTTGAACAACCTTTCACATCGTGGCGTTTTGGCCGCCACGACCGCTGTTGCCGCCGTTGCGCTTGTTATGATCGTGCCCGTGACGCGGGATGCTGTTGTCACACCATCGTCCTGGACTGACGTTGGAACGGCAAAGAAAGAAGGCACGCTGGAGACAACCGCTGACCTCAGATCAGAAACCGAGGCCGATGTTTCTGCGCACAATGCGCCCGATGACGCATTTGCAATGACGGATGAAGCGGCCCCGATCCTGCTGGAAGAGCAGGTCGTCCCGGCGCCCAAGCGCCAGCGGTCAGCAGCATCGCAAGGTTTGCTGAGCGTCGCGCCAGCCGCCCCCTCGGACGCCATGAGCGGGGTCGCTGAAAAACGCGTCGTGGTCGAACAAGACACCGAAGCCTTTGCAAACGCCGAAACAAATACATTGAAGGTCACCACCGAAGAACCGGTTTCGACATTCTCTATCGATGTGGATACCGCATCTTACGCCATAATCCGGTCTTCGCTGATGAACGGGTCGCTGCCGCCAAAGGATGCCGTGCGGGTCGAGGAAATGGTAAACTATTTCCCCTATGCCTATCCCGCGCCGGATGGAGATGTGCCATTCCGACAGACCATCACAGTTGCGCCGACGCCGTGGAACGACGGAACGCAATTGGTGCATGTTGGTATTCAGGGTGAATTGCCTGCGATTGCAGATCGCCCGCCGCTGAACCTTGTATTTCTGATCGATACGTCGGGTTCGATGCATGACGCCAATAAGCTGCCGCTGTTGAAACAGTCGTTCCGGCTGCTGTTGTCCGAGTTGCGGCCAGATGACGAGGTGTCCATTGTCACCTATGCCGGCAGTGCAGGGCAGGTGTTAGAACCGACAGCAGCGTCAGAGCGCAGCAAAATTCTGAATTCGCTGGAACAGCTTGAGGCCGGGGGATCGACCGCAGGGCAGGCAGGGTTGCAGCAGGCATATCAGGTGGCAGAATCCATGGCCTCGGACGGCGAAGTGACCCGTGTCATTCTGGCGACAGACGGGGATTTCAATGTCGGGCTGTCGGACCCGGATGCGCTGAAGGATTTCATCGCCGACAAGCGTGACAGTGGTACGTTCCTGAGCGTTCTTGGTTTTGGTCGTGGCAATCTGGACGATGCGACGATGCAGGCATTGGCGCAGAACGGCAACGGGCAGGCCTCTTATGTCGATACGCTGGGCGAGGCGCGCAAGGTGCTGGTCGATCAGCTGACAGGTGCCCTGTTCCCGATTGCCAATGACGTCAAAATTCAGATCGAGTTCAATCCGGCGCAAGTGGCCGAGTACCGGTTGATCGGTTATGAAACACGCGCCCTGAACCGCGAAGATTTTGCAAATGACAAGGTGGACGCGGGCGATATTGGCGCAGGCCACAGCGTCACGGCGATTTACGAGGTGACACCTGTCGGTTCGGATGCCGTGCGCAATGGCTCGTTGCGTTATGCAACCGACGTGTCACCAGAGGGATCAGACGAGATCGGTTTCTTCAAACTGCGTTACAAGACGCCGGGCGAGGCTGATAGCAAGCTGATCGAACAGCCGATCCTACCGGATCAGGGCCTGGCAACGGATGATATACAGTTTTCCTTTGCCATTGCCGGATTTGGCCAGTTGCTGCGCGGCGGCAAATACCTTGGCGGGTGGTCCTATGACGACGCTATTGCGCTTGCCAATGCGGCCAAGGGCGATGATCCGTTCGGATATCGCGCCGAGGCGGTGACGCTGATGCGTTTGGCAGAAACCTTGTCGCAGTAACCGGGTCGATCAGGCGGCACGCAGGCCCAGGATATCCCGGGCCTGCTGCCACGTTGCCACGGGTCGTTCGTATTTCTCGCACAGTTCGACGGCCCGTGTGACAAGGGCCGCATTCGACGGCGCAAGCTTGTCCCTGTCCAGCCGCACGTTGTCTTCCAGCCCGGTCCGCGTGTGACCGCCGGACGCAATGGCCCATTCGTTAATGGCGATCTGGTTGGGACCGATGCCTGCAGCGCACCATTCGGCCTGTGGCGCGCGGGTTTTCATTGTTTGGACGTAGAAATCAAACACCTCGCGATCGGCGGGCATGGCGTTTTTCACACCCATCACGAATTGCACATACAGCTTGCCATACAGCATGCCCTGTTCGTGCATGGTGATCGCGCGCAGGATATGAGACAGGTCGAACGCCTCGATTTCCGGGGTTACTTCGTAGGTGCGCATCTCGCCCGCAAGCCACTCCACCAGATCGGGTGGGTTTTCGTAGACGCGGGTGGGAAAGTTGTTGGACCCGACAGAGAGCGAGGCCATGTCCGGGCGCAGGGGCAACATACCGCCACGGGCAAGCCCGGCCCCTGACCGGCCCCCGGTGGACAGTTGGATAACCATGCCGGGGCAATGTTTTTCCAGCCCCTCTTTCAACAGGGCAAATCGTTCCGGGTCGCTGGTTGGGGTCTGATCGTCATTTCGGACATGGCAATGCGCGATCGAGGCACCTGCCTCGAACGCTTCATGCGTGCTTTCGATCTGTTCGGGGACCGAGGTTGGAACCGCTGGGTTGTTTTCCTTGGTCGCAACCGAACCGGTGATGGCAACACAGATGATGCATGGTTTGGACATATCGCCTCTACCTCAGATATCGAAGAACACGGTTTCTTTGTCGCCCTGAAGGTGGATGTCAAACCGATAAACCACCTGTCCGTCCCTTTCCTGCCGCTGCGCAATCAGGGTTTCGCGGCGGTTTTCCCATTCGATGACGTTGATGACCGGATCAGCGGCGTTTGCCGTGGCCTCGTCACTGAAATAAATCCGGGTGTTCAGACCTACATTGATACCGCGCGCCACGATCCACAGGTTGATATGTGGGGCCATCATTGTGCCGGACCGGCCCGGTACGGGGCCGGGCTTGACCGTATCAAAGCCCCATTCGCCGGTTTCAAAGTCGGTGATTACGCGGCCCCAGCCGCGAAATCCGTCCTCGACATGGCCGGGTTGTTCGGGATGCGCATAAATACCGTCTGCATTGGCCTGCCACGCCTCTAGCATTACGTCCTTGACGGGGCTGCCGGTGCCGTCGATGACCAGACCTTCGACGCGAATGCGCTCGCCCTTGGCGTTCGGTCCGGCAATATCCCAGCCCAGTTCCTGATCGTAAATGTCAAAACCGGCAGCGCCGGGGGCAAGGCCGATGTGAACATATGGTCCAGCCGTTTGTGACGGCGTTTCCCTGAGGTAGTGCGGTTTCTGCGCCATCAGTTCCCCTCCAACCGGTTTTCAAACAGGGTTGATCGGCGACCGCGCAGGACGATGTCGAACTTGTAGGCCAGCGTATCCAGCGGGATAGATGCGTTCATGTCTAGGCCTGCAACCAGTTGTTCGATGGCATCCGGATCGGGGATAGTTCCCACGATCGGGCATTTGGGGATCAGCGGGTCGCCTTCGAAGTAGCATTGCGTAATCAAGCGTTGCGCAAAGGCAGTGCCAAAGACCGAGACGTGGATATGTGCCGGCCGCCAGTCATTGACCCCGTTTCGCCAAGGATATGCACCGGGTTTGACCGTGCGGAAATGATAATATCCGTCATCGTCCGTCAGCGTGCGCCCGCAACCGCCAAAGTTCGGGTCAATCGGGGCGAAGTAGGTATCTTTCTTGTGGCGATAGCGGCCGCCTGCGTTGGCCTGCCAGATCTCGACCAGCGTATTGGGAACGGGTTTGGCATTTTCGTCCAGAACCCGGCCATGCAGAATTATCCGTTCTCCAATCGGGCTTTCACCGGCTTGTGCATAGTTGGACAGCAGGTCGTTGTCAGCGGGGTTGATATCTGTGTGACCAAAGGCAGGGCCGGTAACCTCGCTGAGTGTATTTTCAATGCTGATCAGCGCCAGACCCGGTGATCGCGCGACCGATGTCTTATAGGGCGGCGTCAGGGCAGGGGGATGCCAGTTTCGGTCTCTTTGATAAAACTCACCGGGTTTAGGCATAGTCTGTTCCTTCCTCGCGCTCCATTTCGGCGTAGGTTTGTTTGGCCAATTTCAGGGCATGGTTCGCGCGCGGAACACCGGCATATATGGCGACATGCTGAAAGGCCTCTAACACATCCTGCTTGCTGGCACCGGTGTTGGCGGTGGCGCGGATATGCATCGGGATTTCATCAAAATTCCCCAGTGCGGCCAGCAAGGCCAGCGTCAGCATCGAACGCTCGCGGTCAGAAAGACCATCGCTTGCCCAGACATTGCCCCACGCGGCTTCGGTTATCAGTGTCTGAAACGGATCGTCAAATGCGGTCTTGGCTTTCTCGGCCCGGTCGACATGCGTGTTGCCCAGCACCTTGCGCCGGACCTGCATACCGCGTTCATACCTGTCAGACATGGTTTCCCCCTGGATGGTGCCGTGTATCTATCAATAAGGCAGCCCCACATAGTTTTGCGCAAGCACCGATTGCGCCTCGCGGTTAGAGCGCAGGAATTCCAGATCGGCGCGCTGCATCTTGAAGTCGAACTCATTCTGGTGCGGAAAGCGGTGCAGCAGGTTGGTCATCCACCAGCTGAATCTTTCGGCCTTCCAAACGCGGGCAAGCGCCTTTTCCGAGTATCGGTCGATGCCTTCGCTGTCGCCGGCCTGATAGTATTGGGTCAGCGCGTGGTAGAGATAGTGAATGTCGCTGGCCGCCGTGTTCAACCCCTTGGCCCCTGTGGGGGGTACGATATGCGCGGCGTCGCCGCACAAAAACAACCGGCCCCACTGCATCGGCTCGGTCACAAATGACCGCAGCGGGGCAATTGATTTTTCAATCGACGGGCCTGTTATCAATCGTTCCGCTGCCTCGGACGGGATACGCCGTTTCAGTTCGGTCCAGAATGCCTTGTCCGTCCAGTCATCGGGACTGTCAGACAGAGAACATTGAATATAGTAGCGGCTGAGGTTCGCGTTGCGCATCGAACAAAGGGCAAACCCCCGGTCAGAATAGGCATAGATCAGTTCTTCGTGCACGGGTGGGGTTTCAGACAGAATGCCAAGCCAGCCAAAGGGGTAAACCTTTTCATATTCGCGGCGGATGTCCAAAGGGATGGTCTGGCGGCTAACGCCATGAAACCCGTCACATCCCGCCACAAAGTCGCAATCAAGCCGATGCGTGGCGCCGTCCTTTTCATAAGTGACATATGGGGTGTCGGTATCTGCGCCATGGATTTCGACGTGATCCACTTCGAACTCGGTCTTGCCGCCAACAGCCTCGCGCGCGTCATACAGGTCGCGGGTCAGTTCGGTTTGCCCGTATACGACAATATGACTGTTGGTCAGGTCGTCGAAATCGATGCGAAACTGTTCTTCCCAAAACGAAATTACTGCGCCGTCGTGGACAAAGCTTTCTGCGTTCATACGGGCATCGACCCCGGCCTCGCGCATCAGGTTGACGAAACCGACCTCGAGTATCCCGGCACGAATTCGGCTGAGCACATAGTCGCGCGTTTTTCGTTCCAGCACGACCGCGTCAATGCCCTGACGATGCAGCAACTGGCCCAGCAACAGCCCCGACGGACCGCCGCCGATGATGGCAACCTGAGTTCTCATACAGTCTCCTCCTGCGCGGCAGATTATGCTTTGACGCGCAAATGTAAATTGATCTGAGGTGACTTTTTACCGAGAAATCAGTTCACGGTGGAACGGGGATTGTTCCTTGCGTGAACATAGATTTTCCGAATGCTCCATTCAACGGAATCCCGCATCGTGTCGCCAAGGGCTTCGTCGAAGGCAACAACCAGATCCTGTGTTTGGTCGCTGGTCGAAACGACATTTTCCTCGAACGAGCTCGATGCGATGATCTTGTCTTCGAAGCTGTCGATGATCTTGATGTTCAGCCGAACCTTGACCTGCACGGTTTTTGAATTCTGAGTTTCGCCGACCACATGGCCCTGAAATTCGCGCAGGTCCGGCACGACGATATAGTCTGCCCGCAGACCGACCGTTGATCGGCCAACGGCTGCAACCTTGTTGGTATTCTCAAAGCTTTCTACCAAAAGAGACTGAACAAACAGCGGTGCGCGATCCACCCATCGGGCGCGCGGCAAATATTGCACCTGCAACGCCGTAGGCTGAATTGCGATCTGGTCCGTATTCACCGCCGCCGTTGCGGTGGGTTCTTCGACCACGATCTGCTGCTGAATACGCGGCAACGAGGCTGAGAATGTGCTTTTGGGTGTAAGCTGATACAGGTCGTTGGGTTTTGACGCTTGCTTCAATGTGCCAAGCCCGGCGCAGCCGCCAAGGGCCACCACGGCAAGAAATGTCAGAACAGTCAGTCGTTTCATTGCCTAAACTCCGAAGCTTGGGTTCCCAGAAGGAAACGCGCCGGGTCGCGTTCTACCCTGTCCACAAGGCGATCGAGGCTGATGACGAGCCGCTGCGATTCCTCGATAAAGCGGATGAATTGCGGCAGGCCAACCCTGAGAAAGTCCGAGACCTGCCGGCGATTGTCCTGAACAATTCCGTCGACAGTACCCAGCAATTCGGACGCCGACTCTGACGCGCTCAGGACATTTGCGGCAATCGAGTCGATGTTGTCGGTGACCTTGGTGACGGTTGTCGCCACCTGATCGGCGGCATTCCGGATATCGGCCACAACCTTGGACACGTCCTCGTCCATGACCCTGTTGGCGGAATCGAACGCGCGTTCCGCCGATGACAGCGCGGCTTTGGCCGTGTCCATCGCGGTGGAGATTGAGGCAAGAGTCTGGTTCGCGTTGGTGAAGGTTTCCGTGATTGTGCCCAGAGTGAAACTGCCCTCTTCAGACAATTCAATCAGGTGATTGGCAAGCTCTGATCCGCGCTCGATAAAGGGTTTGATATCGTCGCGAATGACTTCGTCCACCGTGGTGATCGTATTCTTGGCAGTGGTCAGAGTGTCCTTGGCGGTTTCGGTTGCATCCTTGATGCTGTTGAGCGTTTCCGTGCCGGTCGACAGCGTTGTTTCGGCGGTATCGGCAACCTGATCCAGTCGTTTGGTAAAAGCGCTGATTTCCCGCGCGGCGTTGCCCAGATCGCCTGACAGACCTTCGAAATCCGAAAGGGTTTTATCCAGCCGGCCAGAGGCAGACGCCAAATTGTCCAGGATATCCGCCACGGCCTTGCGGTTATCATCGTCGACGACTTTGTTCAGATCCTCCAGCAGTTCGAGTGCCTTGTCCAAAATCTTGGGCGCCCCTTCGAAAATGGATTGGATTGCGCTGCGTTTGCTTTTGATAACGCTGTGTTGCGGCAGGCGTTCCGCCGTGGGCGACCCGCCGGACAGTTCGACATAGCTGACACCGGTTACACCCAGCGATTGCAACTGTGCGATGGTTTCCGTTGTCACCGGGATTTCGGCGTCAACCTCTAGCCGGACGCGTATCTTGGTGGGGTCATCTTCGTCGAGCTTGAGCGATACGACCTGCCCTGCGGGTAAGCCGTTGTAGCTGACACCGCCAGCGGCGGTCAGCCCAGACACGTTGTCAAACAAGACGTCGTAATAGGCGTATTGACGCGTCACCTCGAATTTGGCGAGCCAGAGAAAGAACCCAAACGCGCCCAGAATACCCGCAAGGGTAAACGCGCCAATCAGGATATAGTTCGCTCGGGTTTCCATACTGCCCTACCTGCCTTGTCCCTTCTGTTGCGCTGCGCGCGCCCGGGGACCGGTGAAATACTCCTTAACCCAAGGATGATCGATTTTTGTCATCTCTTCTATCGGACCCTCAACCAGAACGCGCTTTTCTGCAAGTACGGCGACGCGGTCGCAAATCGCGTACAAGCTATCCAGATCGTGGGTGACCATGAAAACCGTCAGCCCCAACGCCTTTTGCAGTTCCTGTATCAATTCGTCATATGCAGCGGCCCCGATCGGGTCCAGACCTGCGGTGGGTTCGTCCAGAAACACGATCTCGGGGTCCAGCGACAGGGCGCGTGCCAGCGCCGCGCGTTTGCGCATTCCGCCTGACAATTCCGACGGGAACTTGCCGCAGCTGAGTTGCGGTAGCCCAACGAGGCTGATTTTTAGCGCGCCGAGGGAACGCATCAGGCCTTCGCTGAGGTTCGTATGCTCGCGCAAAGGTGCCATGACGTTCTGCAACACCGTCAGGGATGAGAACAATGCGCCATCCTGAAACGCCACGCCCCAGCGTTTTTCAATGCATTGGCGTTCCTCTTCGGGACCGTTCAGGACGTCGACGCCCAAAACCTCGATACTGCCTGCGGCTGGTTTGTTCAGCCCCACAATCGTGCGCAGTAAAACCGATTTGCCGGTGCCAGAGCCGCCTACGATTCCCAGAACCTCGCCGCGCCAAACGTCCAAATCAAGATTGTCATGCACGACCTGTGGCCCAAACCGAGTGGTCAGGTGACGTACCCGGATCACCGCCTCGCGCTGAGCGCCGGTTTGTGTTGTGTGGTCTGCCACGGACCCGTCCATGTCAGACCCCTATTTCCGAAAAGAAGATCGAAAACAGCGCATCGATTGCAATGACCATGAAGATCGACTGCACGACGGATGCGGTGGTTCTTTGACCAACGCTTTGGGACGAGCCCTTGACCTGCATCGCCTGCCAACATGCGATGACACCAATGACCAGCGCAAAAAACGGCGCCTTGATCATGCCAACCGCCAGGTGCCATACATCAGTGTTTTCCTTTAGCCGCGTGACGAACATTCCGGGGCTGACGCCCAGATCGATCCAGCTCATCAAAGCGCCACCAAACAGGCCCGCTATGTCGGCGACAAATCCAAGGATCGGCAGAACAATCAGCAGCGCCAGCACGCGCGGCACGACCAGAACCTCGATCGGGTCCAGCCCGAGCGTTTGCATCGCGTCAATCTCTTCTTGCACTTTCATAGAGCCGATCGAGGCAGTGAAGGCAGAGCCTGACCGACCTGCGACGATGATTGCCGTCAGCAGGATGCCCAGTTCGCGCAGAACCGAGATTGAAATCAATTCGACCACAAAGATTTCAGCGCCGAACTGCTTCAGCTGTGTTGCGCCTTGAAACGCCAAAACAACGCCGATCAGAAAACCCATCAGGCAGACAATGGGCATCGCCTTGAGCCCGGTTTCTTCCATGTGCGACACCAGCGGGGCGCGGCGCAGACGCCACGGCATGATCAATGTGCGAAACAGCCGGTGCAGCGTCAGGCCAAGAAAACCCAGAATTGACAGGGTGTCCTCCCACGCTTGCGCGGTTCTTTTGCCAACCTTTTCGACCCAGACAACGAACCCCCTTGGCGGGGCTTCGACGCCAGCCTCCTCGGGGATGTAGTACGCTACGTTTTCGATCAGGGTTGATTGGGCTTGCGTGGCCCCGGTAAAGTTCAGCTTTTGATCAGCCAGGGTAAACCGGCGGGCCAGATCCGCGATCAGCCATGCGCCGCCGGTATCCATTGCCCCAACATCGGTCAGATCCAGCGTTACAGGGATTCCGTTTGGTGTGATCGCGCTGAGCGGTTTTTCGGCAGCATCAAGCGATTGCGTCAGCATATCGCCCGAAATTCGGACCAAAATACCGTCGGGGGCTTGTTCCGATGAAATCGATGGCCGGGTCATGGTTGCAATCTGATGCAGATAACACGATGACTGCAAACGATTTATGCAAATTCCGGCCATTTTACCGGGTTTGGATGCGACAGCGCCGCAGGTTTTCGTTTGGTCCATTGCGGGTCGGGACAACTCGTCCCTGAAGTCGTCAGAGCAGAGACGTAAGATTGAGAGTTTAGTGCGAGGGGATATCTGAGCTGTGACTTTTAAATCAATTGCTTCCTACTGCTTAGGTGGTATCCTTGAAATTATTGTTTGGTTCAGGTTGTTTGGTTAAGTTCTGTGTCGGATCATCATGCCAACGTAGAAGTTGAAATCGGGTCAGAGCGCGGCTTTGGCTATGTCTTTACGACGGTTTTTGTCATTCTGGCGCTTTGGCCCTTGTGGGGTGGCGGTAGCCCGCGTTGGATTCTGCTTGCAAGCGCGGCCGCCATTCTGGGTTTGACACTATTTTTTCCGTCATCGCTGCGGGTGCCAAACCGGTTGTGGTTCAAGTTCGGAATGTTGTTGGGCGCGATTATCGCCCCGTGGGTTTAACTCGTTTCGAATGGCAATGCCTGTGTGGCTGCGCGAGAAGCTGTTTCTTAAGGATCTTTTGACCAAGCAACTGCGCAGACTCGATCCCGACTTTTCCGTCGACAAGTTGCTGTTTGCCGAACATCACATCAGCCACGCGGCCAGCGCGTTTTATCCGTCCCCGTTTGACGAGGCGATTGTTCTGACCGTTGACGGTGTCGGCGAATGGGCAACGACAACTGTCGGGATCGGACGCGGCAGCGATCTGAGGATTTTGAAAGAACTGCATTTCCCGCATTCGCTGGGTCTGCTGTATTCGGCCTTCACATATTACACCGGCTTCAAGGTCAATTCTGGCGAGTACAAAGTCATGGGGCTGGCACCATACGGGGTGCCGAAATTCAAGGACCTGATCCTTGAACATCTGGTGGACCTAAAAGACGATGGATCATTCCGGCTGAACCAGAAATACTTCAATTATACAACCGGCCTGACCATGACCAGCAAGGCGCTGGAAGACCTGTTTGGGCATCCGGTACGCAAGCCTGAAACGGACCAGCTGACACAGTTTCACATGGATATCGCCGCCTCGGTTCAGGCTGTGACCGAAGAGATTATGCTGCGCATCACGCGCGATCTTGCGCGGGAACACGATATCCGAAACCTGTGTATCGCTGGCGGTGTGGCGTTGAACTGTGTCGCAAATGGTAAAATCCTGCGGGATGGAGCGTTTGACAATCTTTGGGTCCAGCCCGCTGCGGGTGATGCCGGTGGCGCGCTTGGCGCGGCCTATGCTGTATGGCATCAGGAGATGAAGCAGCCTCGGAAGTCCGGGCAGGGCGATCAGATGCGCGGAGCCTATCTGGGCCCGAAATTCGACAATAGCGCAATCGCGACAGAGCTGGAAACGGCTGGCGCGAAGTTTTCGACACATGAAAAAGATGAGGTTATCAACCTGACGGCGCAGGCGCTGGCCGATGGCAAGGCCGTGGGTTGGTTTCAGGGTCGGATGGAGTTTGGGCCGCGCGCGCTTGGGGCAAGGTCAATCCTGGGCGATCCACGATCCGAAACCATGCAAAAGACGCTGAACCTCAAGGTAAAGTACCGCGAAAGCTTTCGCCCCTTTGCGCCATCGGTCTTGCGAGAGGATGTGGGCAAATGGTTCGAGTTGGAGGAAGACAGCCCATACATGCTGATCGTTGCGGATGTGCAGGAAAACATTCGGTGCAAGATGACCGAAGAGGAAAACGCCCTGTTTGGCATCGACAAACTGAACATCAGGCGATCGGACATTCCAGCGGTGACGCACGTGGATTATTCTGCGCGGGTTCAGACGGTGCATCAGGATACCAATCCAGAATACCATGCGCTGATCTCAAAGTTTAAGGAACTGACGGGGTGTGCGCTTGTCGTTAATACGTCATTCAATGTGCGTGGCGAGCCGATTGTCTGCACGCCAACAGATGCCTTTCGCTGTTTCATGGGAACAGATATCGAAGTGTTGGCCATCGGCAACTGCATCCTGCGCAAGGAAGATCAGGATACCGCGCTGAAAGAAAACTATGAAACCAAGTACGAACTGGATTGACGGTTTATCAGAACTCCGCTGCCGGGTAGATCATGCACCTCAAGAAGTCTCTAATTGATAGCCAAGTCACCAATTTAGCGGTCTGGTTCCCCGACTCTATTGCCTGTCAAAGATATCCGCGACACAGTCCGCCCC
>JBPCWT010000039.1:0-29035 GCA_051009255.1 Ruegeria sp.
GACCGCCGCTGGCATCTTTTTGATCCTGCGCCGCCGAACCTTCCCTGTCATCATGGGCCTGTCCTTGCTGACCTATGCTGTGAATGTCTTTTTGTTTGCAACCGGCCGGCTGGCGCTGAACGCACCAGCGGTTTTGAACAAATACGAAGAAGTGCCCTATACCGACCCTCTGCCGCAGGCGTTGGTTCTGACTGCAATCGTTATCTCTTTCGGAATGACCGCAGTAATCGTGATGATCGCGCTCAGCGCGTATCTGTCATCAAAAGATGATCACATCGACATGACTGCCCAGGACTGTGCTGATGACGCAGGAGAAGACGCATGAATCATTGGATCGTTGCGCCTATCGTCCTGCCGGCAATTCTGGCGCCCTTTATTATAATGGTTCTGCGGTACCATCTGGACCTGCAACGCATCTTTTCGGTTGCGGGCGTCGTGGGCCTTTTGGGTATTGCGCTGACAATAACTGCGCAGGCCTCGGGCGGCGAAATTCAGGTTTACGAGTTGGGTGACTGGCCCGCGCCTTTTGGTATCGTGCTTGTTCTGGACCGATTGTCGGCAATGATGGTGTTGCTGACCGCGTTGCTGGCCTTGCCTGTTGTTCTATATGCAATCGCATCCGGTTGGGATGACAGGGGCAAGCACTTCCACGCTTTGTTCCAGTTTCAACTTATGGGCGTTTGTGGGGCATTTCTTACCGGAGACGCATTTAACCTCTTTGTTTTCTTCGAGGTCTTGCTGATCGCTTCTTATGGCCTGATGACACATGGCGGCGGTGCCGTGCGACTGAAGGCAGGTGTGCAATATGTGACCTACAACCTTTTGGGATCGACCCTGTTCCTGTTTGCGCTGGGAACAATCTATGCGGTGACCGGCACGCTCAATATGGCGGATATCGCGGTGCGGGTCGCAGACCTGCCTGCCGAGGATACCGCCTTGATGCGGGTCGGTACCGTACTGCTTTTGTTAGTATTTTGTATCAAGGCCGCGGTTCTGCCGCTGCATTTCTGGTTGCCTGCAAGTTACGCGAACGCGCCCCTGCCAGTGGCGGCCTTGTTTGCGATTATGACAAAAGTCGGTGCCTATTCCATTCTGCGTGTTTACACACTGGCCTTTGGCCCGGATGTGGAAGTCACGGCAGGGCTGGTCGGCGAATGGTTACAGCCTGCTGCGCTGATGACCTTGGCAATCGGCACAATCGGAATTTTGGGATCACAACACATTGCGCGAATGATCGCCTTTTGCGCTATCGCCTCGATGGGCACGCTTTTGATTGCCATCTCGCTGTTCACCGAAGAAGACACTGCCGCCGCGCTGTTCTATATCGTTCATTCGACATTTGCGACGGCACTGCTGTTTCTTGTGGCTGACCTGGTGATGCAGCGTCAGGGTGGGGCAATCGAAGCGAAACCACCAATGCCGCAAAGCGGTTTGATATCGGCATTGTTTTTTGTCGGGGCTATTGCCTTGGCCGGGATGCCGCCGTTGTCGGGCTTTATCGGCAAATTGCTTGTGCTTGACGCCTCGAGGGACGCGCCGGACGCAAATGCGATCTGGGCCGTGATCCTGATCAGTTCATTCGTCACGATTGTTGGCCTTGCACGGGCCGGATCGCTGATATTCTGGAAAAGCCACGACGCCCAGCACAACACCGAAACAGACACTGAAATCGAAAATGAACTGGTTCGCCAGCCAGCACCGGAGCCAAAACCGGGCCTGGCGTTTTCTACCATCTTCGGTGCTGTTTTGGCGCTTGTCCTTCTTACGCTTTTTGCAGGGCCAGTGCTGGAGTATAGTCGCAAGACAGCAAGTCAGTTGTTTGCGCCGCAGCAATACATTGACGCTGTATTGGGAAGGGAAGAGTGATGAAGCTGTTACACCGAATATTCCCCCACCCCCATCTGACGATCCTGCTGACGATTGTGTGGTTATTGCTGGCGAACGAGCCCTCGCTGAATTCACTGTTATTTGGGCTGATACTGGGCATTGTTATTCCGTTCATCACGCAACCCTACTGGCCTGATCGTCCGAAACTGCGCAACTGGCCCATGATCGTTGAATACGTGCTGGTCGTGCTTTGGGATATTGTGATGGCAAACATCACCGTTGCCCGGATCATTCTGTTCAAACGAGACGCGGATCGCCAGCCAAATTGGATCTGCGTGCCACTTGAACTTCGTACGCCCGAGGCAATTACCGTGTTGGCCGGGACAATCACAATGACCCCCGGCACTGTAAGTTGCGACCTGTCAGCGCAAGGTCATAACCTGCTGGTTCATTGTCTGGATACGGACGATCCGGATGGCGTGCGCGACCAGATCAAAAACCGATACGAACGTCGCCTGAAGGAGATATTCGAATGATCACCTATGCGATCTACTTTACGTTTGCCTGTTTTGGCGCGGCGATCATCATGTGCCTTTGGCGGATCATTTCCGCCGAAGGTGTCAGTACCCGCGTTCTGGCGCTGGATACCATGGTTATCAACACCATTGCCCTGATGATCCTTTACGGATTGAACGTGGAGTCCGAGATATTCTTTGAGGCCGCGATGATCATCGCCATGCTGGGGTTTGTTTCCACCGTCGCCTATGCCCGCTTTATGTTGCGCGGCAACATTATCGAGTGAGGAAACGATGACAGCTCTGTTCGAAATCGTGATCGCCTTTTTTCTGATCGTATCCGGCATTTTCGGGTTTGTCGGTTCGTATGGAATGATCAAGCTAAAGGATCCGATGTCGCGTCTTCACGCCCCTACAAAGGCAACGACGCTTGGCGTCGGGGGCGTTTTGCTGGCTTCAATCTTTCACTCGCTTTTCCTAGAGCCGCATCTGTCATTGCATGAGCTGTTGATTACCCTGTTTTTGTTCTTGACCGCGCCGATTACCGCGCTGTTCATTGCCAAATGGCACATACACCGGCATGAAAAGCCGGAAGACCTGCCAGGAGTTGGCGAGGATGAACTGTGGGCCACGCACGCGGTTGAGCAGGTCGAAGACGTTCCCGATCACAGCACGAACTGAATCCAATGCATACTTCTCCTCTGCCCTTGACCCGGGATCTGGTTTTGATCGGCGGGGGGCATACACATGCGCTGGTACTGCGGAAATGGGGTATGAACCCCCTGCCCGGCGCCCGATTGACCGTCATTAATCCCGGCCCGACGGCCCCATATTCAGGTATGCTACCGGGCTTCGTTGCGGGGCATTACCAAAGGTCGGAACTGGACATTGATCTTGTGCGATTGGCGCGCTTCGCCAGGGCAAGGGTTGTTCTTGGCGCAGTCGAAGGTATCGATACTGACCAAGGGCTGGTGCATGTTCCCGGCCGCCCCCCAATCGCGTTTGATGTTGCTTCGATCAATGTCGGTATTACCTCTGACATGCCCACTCTTCCCGGATTTAGCAAGTTCGCTGTACCGGCCAAGCCGCTTGGGTCATTTGCCGCAAAATGGCAGGTTTATCTGGACGGCGAAGGTCCTGCATCGGTCGCAGTGATCGGCGGCGGTGTTGCGGGTGCGGAACTGGTCATGGCAATGGCATATGCCCTGCGTCGCAAAGGCCGCGATGCCAAGGTTACCTTGCTGGACAGCGCCACCGCCCTGAATGCAACAGGACCCAAGGCCAATTCGACAATTCGGGCAGCGATCAGGGAACTTGGCATTGAGATCATCGAGCAGGTGTCCATCAGTCAAATTACTGCCGAACATGTAGTGCTGGCCGACGGCCGAAAAATTGAGGCAGCGTTCGTGACGGGCGCGGCCGGTGCCCGACCTTATGGGTGGATTGCCGATACGCAGCTTGATCTCGACGACGGGTTCATCAGTGTTAACCAATACCTTCAATCAAGCGATCCAGTCATTTTTGCTGCCGGAGATTGCGCACACCTTACTCGGAACCCACGTCCCAAGGCCGGGGTTTACGCTGTCCGCGAGGCACCAGTTCTGTTCGACAATTTGCGGTCAGCACTTGGCGCTGGCAAAATGCGCCCCTACAAACCTCAGAGCGACTATTTGAAACTGATCTCTCTGGGGGAAAAGTCTGCCTTGGCAGAGCGGCTGGGAACATCGCTCAAGGGTTCGCTTATGTGGCAGTGGAAGAACCATATCGACCAGAAATTTATGAACAAATTTCGTGATCTTCCGCAAATGCCTGCTATAGCTTTGCCGCGACATCATACGTCCGGTCTGCGCGAGGCGTTGGGAGCAAAGCCGATGTGCGGCGGATGCGGTGCTAAAGTGGGTCGTGCTGCCCTGCGCTCGGCCTTGCAGGATCTACCCAAATCCGACCGCTCAGATATAACTCCGCTGCCCGGTGATGACGCGGCCTTGCTTACAACAGGCGGCATTCAGCAAGTCATTACGTCAGATCACCTTCGCGGTTTTACCAATGATCCGGCATTGATGACACGTATCGCGGCCATCCATGCGCTTGGGGATATCTGGGCAATGGGCGCGCAGCCGCAGGCAGCGACTGCCACAATTATTCTGCCCCGCATGGCCCCGGAATTGCAGCAACGCACAATGACCGAGATTATGACCGTCGCCTCGGAGGTCATGCTTGAGGCCGGGGCAGACATTGTCGGGGGTCACAGTTCGATGGGGGATGAGCTGACCATCGGCTTTTCCCTGACTGGATTGTGTGAAACTGATCCAATTACACTGTCCGGCGGTCGCGCCGGCGATGCCCTGATCCTGACCAAACCACTTGGCAGCGGCGTCCTGATGGCTGCTGAAATGACCGGAAAGGCCAAGGGAGAATGGATTGCTTCGGCATTTCGCCACATGACGCAGTCTCAGGCCTTGGCCGCGCGAATCCTTGCATCGGCAAATGCAATGACCGACATCACGGGTTTTGGGCTAGCAGGTCACCTTAGTGGTATTTGCGAAGCTTCGGGTTGCGGAGCGACAATTGATTTGGACGCAATACCCGTGATGGATGGGGCAATCGAGCTAGCCGCTCAGGGTGTAAGATCCACAATCTTTGACGACAATCGATCCATTGCGCTCGAGTTGCAGGCCGGCGGCAAAGTTGATCTAGTTTTCGACCCTCAGACTGCAGGCGGATTGCTGGCCGCCGTTGCCCCTGACAAAGCAAAATCTTTGGTGTCTGAACTGCGCAAAGCAAGCTACCCGGCCGCAATCATTGGCCACCTGAATGACAAGCCGGAGCTAGGTCTTCAAATCTGATCCAGCGCTGCTTCAATGCGGGCCGTGGTTTCGTTTAACCCCTCATCATCCAGCGACTGAGCAGTAATCGTGGCGGCCACCTTTTCTTCCTGCGGCTTTCGAGACTTTGCATATGCCGGATCATAGTGCTGCTCCATCAGGGCGCGGGTCAGGGCGTGCTTGTCACCGGCATCGACGAGGGTCAGCCAGCCGTCAACAACTTCGTGACCGCGATGATGGCGCAAGGGCGAAAGGCGGTCGCGCAACCTCTCTGAGTCAGAGAGTATGTCGTTGTAGGCGACAACCAGATAAGCCGAGCGCGCCTCGATCGGGGCATCAATCCGGATGCGAGGCGCCGAACGCAGAGCCACCCACAAACTGGGTGGCAGAATAAGGTCTCCAATTTTGGACGACTCAGCCTCAACCACAATTGGCCGGGAGGGTTCCATCCCGCAAAGAGCCGTTGCTAGTTCTGATTCAAAGGCTTTCTGACTGGGTTGACCACCGGGCATTTCACCCAGCAAAGAACCACGATGGTTCGCAAGGTTTTCGAGATCCAGAACCTGAACGCCACGGTCATGCAATCGCGCCAGCAAATCGGTTTTTGCGGTGCCGGTATACCCATCCAGCGCGATAAGACGTGCCGACAGCGGATCGTCATAAAGATACCGCTTAACCAATCGACGGTACGTGCGATATCCCCCTTCGACGAGCTCTGCCCGCCATCCGATTTGCTGCAACATCCAGACAAATGATCCGGACCGCTGCCCACCGCGCCAGCAACAAACCAACGGACGCCAGCCGCCTTCGTGATGACTGAGACTGTTTTCTACGTGATTGGCGGCATTACGAAAGACCAGCGCCGCACCCAGCTTGCGCGCCAGAAACGGGTTTTTCTGGACATAAATCGTTCCGACGCGTGCGCGCTCTTCATTGTCCAGTACCGGCAGGTTAATTGCCCCCGGCAAATGATCTTCGGCATATTCCGCAGGGCTTCGCACATCGATCACGGTGTCGAAACCATGCGCGTACAGGTCGGGCAAACAGTTAAATTTTAATGCCATGCAGGCGGTTTACATTGCGACGCAGAGAAGGAAAAGAGGACAATCCAGTCTTAAAAATTATCAACACTCAACAGGCTCGATCAATTCAGCCCCGCTGGCCCGGTTCGAATTCACAACCCGGTCTACCCGATGAAAATCCAATATGTCTTCCCGCCCGGGCTCCATCAAAAGGGCCGCGCCTTTTCCCGACTCACCCAGCCACATTGGCCAGTCCTCAGGCTCCAGTATCAACGGCATTCGATGATGTATTGCTCCAATCCGCTTGTTGGCCTGAGTTGTTACAATGGCACAGGTGCCCTGTCGGTCTTCATCTTTTCCCCAATGCTGCCAAATACCGGCAAATGCGATTGGAGAGCCGTCATTACGAAAAATGTACCAGGGCAACCGGTCACCCTGGTCGGTTTTTGTCCATTCGTAGAAACCGGTTGCAACGATCAGGCACCGTCGATCTCTGCATGCCGCCTTAAAGGCAGGTTTTTCCGCAATCGTTTCGGCCCGCGCATTGATAAGCAATGGCCCTGCGTTCGGTTGCTTGTACCAGTGCGGCAGAAAACCCCAACGCAACCCATCCAGTCTGCGACCGCTATCGTCTGTTCGTACCACATGCACCTGATTTGTCGGACAAACATTGTAGTTTGGAACGTGCGGCAGAGTGTTTGCCGGGCGGGCCGAAAACAGCTGCGCCATGGCATCATTTGGAAGAGTTATTGCAAACCGTCCACACATAGGTAATGAACCACAATTATTCGTTTTAACAGGCTAAAGTTCTCACGGGGTCAAATGTCAAATCAAACTGCAAAAACCCTCAAAGTCAAAGCCCTTGGCGACTTGGATACCGGCAAGCTGCCGCAAGCGCTGAAAAAGGCGCAGATCGGTGCAAAAAAGTTTCCTAAAGATCCTGATTTTCAAGCCATTGCCGGTTTTGTTCTCACGGAAATGAAGCAGTACAAAAGATCCATTCCATTTTTTGTCGAGGCTTCACGCATGAAACCCGACAATGCGGAGTATGTCGAAAACCTCG
This sequence comes from Ruegeria sp., assembly GCA_051009255.1. Classification (GTDB taxonomy): domain Bacteria; phylum Pseudomonadota; class Alphaproteobacteria; order Rhodobacterales; family Rhodobacteraceae; genus Ruegeria. The sequence goes on from JBPCWT010000039.1 coordinate 7,253, forward strand.
CCAACGCGCTGATGCAAACGGGGCAAATTGTTCGCGCGCTGAGTTATGCAGAGCAGAAATCCGAAGAGTTTCCAACCAGCAAGGAACTTGTAAGGGTTATCGACGAGATTCAGTTAAAGGGGCAAAACTGGCGTAAAATTATTGAATACGCGACGAAAAAACTGGAAAAAGACCCAGATAATGCCGAGTTACTGACCTCTCGCGCGCGCGCGTTTGGGAAAATTGGGTTCACTGCAGACAGTTCAAAGGACATCAACCGCGCTTACGAACTAAGCCCCGAGAAGATCAGCGTTGCCGTGCCAAAAGCGCATAACCTGCACCAAAGTGGGGACAAAGCTGGTTGCGCCGAGATATTGAAGGCTGTCTTGGACAAGAAACCCGATAACATCGCAGCCTTGTACCAGTTATCTTCCATAATTGGAAAAGACGAAGTCGGCATGATGTTGGCGCAGGTGCAAAAAGCGATTGACGGGATGGATCACGTCAATTCTCAACTGGAATTTGCGAAAGCACAATTAATTTCAAAAGGTAATGGTTTGGAAGCTGCCCTGCCACAGTTTGCGCTTGCAAACGACGCGCAGCACGAGCTCAACCCTTACAATTTTGCACTGGAAGAAACCAAGCTGAACCGAATTTGTGGTGTTTTTCCTGCAGATTCCACGCTGCCGAGTTCAGAATTGGTTGAGTCACCCGTGCCAATATTTGTTGTTGGTCAACCTCGTTCCGGTACGACTTTGATGGAAATGATGTTGAGCACAGCGCCAGATATCGCTGGTTGCGGCGAACTGACGCTTGGTGCCGATCTGTCTCGAAATTCCTCGGACGACGGAGTTGTTTTCGATGCTTCCGCGGCTCGCAAGATGGCCGAGGACTTTCGCGAGTTGATGCCGCCGATTCCCGAAGATTCTACAGCGTTTGTTGACAAAATGCCCCACAATTTCCAACGTGTCGGTTTCCTTTTGGCGGCATTTCCGAATGCCAAAGTCATCAACATGCTGCGCGATCCAAGGGATGTCGGGTTGTCGAAATGGATCCGTCGATTCCCGGCTCCAGGCATGAGATATGCCTCAAACCTAAAATCAATTGCGCACTCTGCTAATCTATATCGCCGATACATGGCCCACTGGGACAAGATTTTCGGGGATCGTATTCTGACGGTCCCTTACGAAGAACTTGTGGCCGACCCAAAGACGTACAGCCGGAAAGTCACTGACTTTTGCGGGATTGAGTGGCGTGAATCCATGGTTCACCCAGAGAAAAACACAGGCATCGTGCGTACTGCCAGTATCGATCAGGTTAGAAACAAGATCAGCACAAAATCCATTGGCGGCTGGCGCGACGTCGCCGATCATATTCAGCCGATGCTGGACGGTTTTGACCCGGAACTCTGGCCGGAATATGATCTGGGCTGAACAGCCGGTGCCAAGCAACACAAAAGGGCGCGTCATAGACGCGGCCTTTGACATTTTGTTAAGGGCTTACTTTTGTTTGATGCGTCCGTCGACATATGCCTGATACGGCGCGTTTTCAGCAAGATACTCTGCCGTCACATCTGCAAGATCGGGGCCAAAGTCATAGGCGTTCTTGTCGTCACCTTCGAACATACTGTACCCGTCGCCGCCATTGCGGACAAAGTTGTTGGTCACAACAAGGTAGGTTGTGGATGGATCAATCGGCGCCATTCCGTCTGCTGTTGCGACCATCACGTCGCTGACACGGCCTTCGTTCGGTGCCACTGACGAATCCCAAGCAAAGGTCATTCCTGCAACCTGAGGGAAGCGCCCTTTCACTTCCTCGACTTGGCTAACGCCATTTTCCAGCGCGTCGATAACACCTTGACCACTGATTTCAAATGTCGAGAGCGTATTCTGGAACGGAAGCACTTTCAGCACCTCGCCCATGGTCACGTCGCCGGCATCAATGGACGCCCGTAAACCGCCAGAATTGGCAATCGCGATTGTGACACCCTGATCTGCAACGCGGGCCAGCATGGCGTCAGCCACAAGGTTACCCATTTCGCATTCCTGAACACGGCATACTTCGCGATCACCCTGAATCGGCGCGGCAGCGGCGGCAACAACCTTGTTGCGGATTTCGTCCAATGGCTTGGCAAGTTCAGCAATTCGGGCAACGGCAGCAGAATCTTCGGCTACTGTATTGTCCATAATCAGCGGCTCGCCAACGGCCTCGGTCACGTTCCCATCGTCGTCGAAAGTCACATTCAGTTCGCCCAGAAACTTGCCATAAGCGTAGGCTTGAACAATTTGGACGCCATTGACGACCGTTGGGTACGGGCCGGCAGCCCTGTCTGACACATTCGAAAGGTAAGTGTTCGAATGTCCGCCGACGATCACGTCAACACCAGTGGTTTCCTGCGCGACGCGTTGATCTACGCCATAACCGGAATGGCTGAGTACGATAATCTTGTTGACGCCTTCACCCGTTAGCTTGTCCACCTCTGCCTGAACGGCGGTCACAGGATCGGAAAATGTAACGTTGGGACCCGGCGAAGCCAGCTCGTCCGTGTCCTCAGGCGTCAGGCCGATCAGACCAACCTGCTCACCCCCGACTTCGATAACAGTCGACTTCTTGATCTTGTCGGTCAGCAGTTCCTCGTCCTTGATATCTGCATTCGACATCAGGACCGGGAAATCGACAGTATCGACGAACCCACTCAGCACCTCGGGTCCATCGTCAAATTCGTGGTTACCGACTGTCATCGCGTCATACTTCATGAGGTTCATGAATTCCGCCGCGGCTTTGCCCTTGTAGTACGTGTAAAACAGCGTTCCCTGAAACTGATCGCCACCGTCGACAAGGATCGAATTATCCGCGCGACCGCGTGCTTCATTTACAGCCGTCACCAAACGGGCCGAACCACCGAAGCATTTGCCTTCGGCATTGTCTTCAGCACCACAGCCGCTGTCATACTTGCTGATCGGCTCAAACCGGGCATGGAAATCGTTGGTGTGCAAAATGGTCAGCTTGTAATCGGCCAGCGCGGCGCTGGTGGTCAATCCCAGCACGGCAGCGGATGTCAGAAAACGGTTTAGCATGAGCATACTCCCTATTGTTGTTTGCAAGGATCGTGCGCCGGAGACGGAAAAGAGTCAAAGGGGGAATTGCGGCTTGATTCTACCCCTATCGCAAGGCATCAGAACGACATGTTGATTTACAAGATTTTCAGGGCTGATGAGTGGCAGGATCTGCAGTTGCAGGGCGAGACCGACGGTGCCCCTGTCGACATTTCTGACGGGTACATTCACTTTTCCACCTCAGGCCAGGCGGTCGAGACGGCGGCAAAACGGTTTGTTGGTGAAAAAGAGCTGGTTCTGCTGGCCTGCGATGCAGAGTCTTTGGGTGACGAGCTAAAGTGGGAAGTTTCTCGGGGCGGGGCGCTGTTTCCTCATCTTTACCGGAAAATCCGGATGTCAGACGTAATTTGGTGCCTTCCACTGCCGTTGATCGACGGGGTGCACGACTTCCCAAAGGAGATGGTATGACGACCTACGTCGATCCTGAACGCGAGCAATTCGAGAGTTTCAAGTCGCTTGACCGAGACCACCCGATCGAGATGTTAAATCTTGTCAGATTTCGAGAGCGCTCTGTTTATCCCAAGGGCCACGAACTGGCCGACGCAGGACTGACTGGAGCTGAGGCTTATCGCCTGTACGGGATAGGAACTGCACCAATCATTTCTCGCCTCGGCGCGTCGATCATTTGGCGGGGGTCTTTTAAGACATTCCTGATCGGGCCAGACGACGAAGCATGGGATGAAATGTTCATCGCGCGCTATCCGACGGCGCATGCATTTTTGGAAATGGTGACGGACCCAATTTACAGAAAGGCCGTAATCCATCGGCAAGCGGCAGTTAGAACATCCCGTCTGATCCGATGCGCCCCGACTGAAAGCGGGAAGAGGTTTGGATGAATGTATTCGAGCAGCTGGGGCTTGCTGCCTTACACAGGCTGGACCCTGAAACGGCGCACTGTCTATCGATCAAGGCGTTGAAATCTGGCCTGACGCCAACACCCGGCCCGGTCACCACAACTCGGCTCAGAACAACGATAGCCGGACTGAGATTGCCTAACCCTGTTGGATTGGCGGCAGGATTTGACAAGAACGGTGAAGCACTGGCACCGCTTTCACGCTCGGGCTTTGGGTTTATCGAAGTGGGCGCTGTCACCCCTCGCCCCCAACCGGGAAACCCTAAACCGCGCCTTTTCCGCCTGACTGAAGACCGGGCAGCCATCAATCGTTTTGGTTTCAACAACGAAGGTATGGAAGTGATGGCACAGCGCCTTGCCGACAGGCCAAGGGATGCTGTCATCGGACTGAACCTTGGTGCCAACAAGGACAGTGCCGACCGTGCAGGCGACTTCGCCAAAGTGCTGGAGCATTGTGGCGGACATCTGGACTTTGCGACGGTCAACGTTTCGTCCCCGAACACGGAAAAGCTGCGGGATTTGCAGGGCAAGGAAGCGCTGGGCGCTTTATTGGCTAATGTTATTGAAACGCGGAATGCCCTACCCCGGCCATTGCCGATATTTCTGAAAATCGCGCCGGATCTGTCCGAGGCGGAGTTGGCCGACATTGCGGATGTGGCACGTGCAACCGGTGTTGACGCCGTAATTGCAACCAATACTACCTTGTCGCGTGACGGTTTGAAAAGCGCTCACAAGAACGAAATGGGCGGACTGTCTGGCGCGCCCTTATTCGAAAAATCTACTCGCGTTCTGGCCAAACTAAGCGAACTTCTGGAAAAGGATATCCCGCTGATCGGTGTCGGTGGTGTTGGCAACGCCGAACAGGCATACGCAAAAATATGCGCAGGCGCGTCCGCCGTGCAGTTTTACACCGCGATGGTTTACAGCGGAATATCCCTTGCAAGTGAAATCGCGCAGGACCTCGATCAATTGCTGGCGCGCGATGGGTTTGAAAATGTTGCCGACGCCGTGGGCAGCAAACGAAAGGACTGGCTGTGATCGAGTACTGGCACAACCCTCGTTGTTCAAAATCCCGCGCGGGGTTGGCGCTGTTGCAAGAACGCGGTGCTGAGGTCAGGGTGCGAAGATATCTTGAAGACGTGCCAAACGTCGAAGAATTGAAATCTGCGCTTTCTGCATTGGGAATTCCTGCCGTCAAACTGATGCGGACGGGCGAAGCTGTCTTTAAAGAGTTGGAGCTTTCGAAATCTGATTCAGACCAGACGCTGATCGCCGCAATGGCGGCGCATCCAATTCTGATTGAACGACCAATCGCAATGGCGAACGGCAAGGCCGCCATCGGACGCCCACCGGAAAACCTGTTGGAACTGCTGTAACTGTCAGGCCACCTGCGCCTCAAGCTTGGGGTAGCGCAACCCAAGTGTCAGCCCACGTGTAATATTCAGCACCATGAGCGAGGCCCAAAGCCCGTGATTGCCAAAGCTTGGCACAAGCACAAATAATGCGACGACATAGATGAAAACGGATTGGATCATCGCCTGACGCATGGCACGGGTCCATGTCGCGCCGATGTAAATCCCATCGAACATCCAGCTTGCCACACCAATTATCGGTGCCAAAGCTGCCCAGAACAGGTATTCGCGCCCGGCTGTGCGAACCTCGGTAGAGGTTGACATAATGTCGATCAGCGAGGGACCGGCAATAAAGAACGCCGCGCCCAATGCCAAAGCACCGCCCACACCCCACTGCGAAGCCATAACCGAGGCGCGGCGGACCTGATAACGGTCCTTTGCGCCGACAGCGCCGCCAACCAACGCTTCTGCAGAAAATGCGAAACCGTCCAGCGCGAATGCGGTGATTTCAAGAAATTGAAGCAGCACTTGATTGGCAGCTAGATTTACGTCGCCTAGGTCGGAACCAACGAACAGAAATGTTGTAAATGAACCGGTCAAAAGAACCGAACGCACCATGATGTCGGCGTTCACCTGCATCATGCGTCGCAGTCGGACCGGATCAAAAATCCGGGCCCAATCCCGCCATTGATTGCCCCCGAATGCAGCGCTGCACAGCCACAACCCCAACGCCAACCCGGTCCATTCAGCGATTAGGGTTGCAGTTGCGACCCCTTCGACACCCCAGCCCAGACCCAGAACAAACCAGAGATCCAGCACTATGTTCAGCCCATTCATCCAGATTTGAAGGACAAAAACACCGCGCGTCCGCTCGACCGCGATTAACCACCCAGTTACAGCGTAAAGGGCTATGGTTGCAGGGGCGCCCCAGATACGGATTTCCAAATATGAACGTGTCAGCGCCTCGACTTCGGCGCTGGCCGGTGCAAGCGCGAAAGCACCCCAAAACACCCCGGCCTGTGCGATAATGAAAAACACCCCTGCGGCCAGGCCCAACATCAGACCACGCATCAACAAAGCGCCGGTTTCGGCCGTTTCGCCAGCGCCGCGCGCCTGCGCAGCCAAGCCAGTGGTGCCCATGCGCAGGAATCCGAATACCCAGTAAATCGTCGATAGAATGACCGCGCCGATACCAACCGCACCTATTGGCGCTGCCTGACCCAATTGCCCGACAACACCTGTGTCCACCGCACCCAGTATCGGAACGGTGGCATTGGACAGAACAATTGGCAGGGCAATCTTCAGCACCCGCCTGTGCGTAATGGGCGCTGACGCGTCTGACATGGATCAGCTTTCGTCTGTTCGCGATTGAGGCATTAGGAAGTGACCTGTGCCCTGCGCAAAAAGTTTTGCGTGGTTGTCCTGCCAGGCCTCTACCCTGACGGACGCGTACCGTCGCCCTGACCGGTTGATGAAAGCGCGGGCATAGGCATCACGCGGCAACCCTGATCGCAAATAGTCCACCGTGAAATCAATCGTTTTGGGAAACCGGATGGATTCATCCTGTAAAATGTCATTGGCGTCGATCTCACCGCTTTCAATACGTGGGAACATGCGTTCCCAGCTTAGAGTTATCACCGCCGTCACCTCCAGAAATGCAGCCGTCACGCCGCCATGAATGGCCGGTAAAAACGGATTGCCAATCAGGGTGTCGTCAAAATTCAAAACTCCGGTCAGTTCGTCCCCTCGACGGTCAAAACTGATATTGAGAAAGCGGATATAAGGAACACCTTCGACCAACGCCCTAAGCGCGTCATCGCGGCGTTGCTTGACCACCTGCATCGGTTCGGGGCGGGATCGCGCCATGCTATTTCCCCTCCACGGTGAATGCACCAGAGGCCGTCGCGACAGGACGATCCTGATCATCGTCCATCGCTGTTGCCCGAACGAACGCAACATTTCGCGTGATATGATAGCAATTCGCGCGCGTCGTTATCGTCTGACCCGGCGTTGCCGTGCGCATATAGTCTATCCGCAAGTCGATAGTGGCCGTTCCACCTGGCGCGGTCGGATGACTCATCACTGCAGCCCCGCAACAGGTATCCAGGATTGCCGAAACCGCGCCGCCGTGAATCACCCCGGTTCGAGGGTCGCCGACAAGGGCTTCGTTGTATGGCATGGTAATTTCCGCCTCGCCTTCACCGATGTATGTAAGCCTCAGCCCCAATGCGTTTGCATGCGGGATCGCTTCGATGAACTGACGCGCTAGATCTGTTTTATCGGCCATTTGGTTGGCTCCTGTCCTGTCGTTGCCCCTTTATGATCTGCGGCAACCACAAAGGGCAAGCCTGCCCGTTGCGCTTGTCGTCACGACGCCCTAGGTTGCCGTCGAGGAGAACAGGAATGTCCGACCACCGTTTGTCATTCAAAGAGATGTGCGCCGAATTCGAAGTGACCCCGCGTACCCTGCGCTACTACGAGTATATCGAGTTGTTGCAACCAGACCGCGAAGGCCGATCCCGTTTTTACGGTGCGCGCGAACGCGCCCGTATGAAACTGATCATGCGCGGGCGAAAGTTTGGATTCCCGTTGGAAGAGATTCGCCAATGGCTGCTGATATACGAAGACGAAGGCGACAAAGCGCAAATGGCCACCTTTGTAGAAATGGCTGATCGTCAGATGGCGGAGCTTCGTCAGCAAAGAACCCAACTGGACGAAGCCATGGAAGAGCTGCAGCGGCTTCGCGATCAAACAGCAATTACCTTGGGTTGAAATTCAAATCAGCTTTCTTGGCTGTTTGAGGTATCGGGGACGGCTGCATGCTTTGGGCCATTCCCGAAAATGGACGCAATTTCGCGATTCCAATAGCTAAACCGATTCCCTTCAAAACCCCCGACCTGTGGGAAAGAATATTTCGTTCAGGCCGCTTTACTTTGATTGATCTAACGTCACCAAATTTGTGACGCAGCGTCTGCATTACGTTAACGTCAATCTCATGTTGTAAAGCGCCCATCGACTGCGCAACTCATTGTCTACGACGCCAGTGATGAGGGAATGAAACATGACTGAAAACCTTATGACCATCCGCGAGATGTGTGAATCCTATGATGTCACACCCCGGACTCTGCGGTTTTACGAAGCCAAAGAGCTTCTGTTTCCAATCCGTGAAGGCCAGAAACGTCTTTTCACTAAACGCGATCGCGCCCGCCTGAAACTGATTCTGCGTGGCAAACGATTTGGATTTAGCCTGGAAGAAATCCGTCAGCTTCTGGACCTGTACCATGTGGGCGACCAACAGCTGACCCAGATGACCCGCACCTGTGAAATCGCCCGCGAGCGCCTGATGGATATGGAAGCGCGCCGCGAAGAACTGAACCAGGCGATCGACGATTTGAAAGAACAGTTGCATTGGGGCGAAAAGGTTGTTGCCTCGATGAAACAGGAAAAAAGAGCAGCCGAGTAATTCGCCCGACTGCCAACCACCAGTACATTTGAATTAAGGAAGCACTTGATGCCCGTTTACAGCGCGCCAACCAAAGACACGCAGTTCATTCTCCATAATGTTTTGAAAATTTCCGAGTCCGACATTCCGGGGTACAACGAATTGGAGGCCGAATTCACCGGCGCCGTTCTGGAAGAAGCGGGCAAGGTTGCAACAAATGTGCTGCACCCACTGAACGTGGTGGGCGACACCGAAGGCTGTCGCCTTGAAAATGGCGTGGTTTACACGCCCACCGGGTTCAAAGACGCCTTTGAGCAAATGAAAGAAGGCGGCTGGACCGGTTTGGATATGCCCGAAGAATATGGCGGTCAGAACATGCCGTATGTATTGGGCACCGCGGTTGGCGAGCTGTTTTCTGCCGCAAACCAGGCTTTTGTAATGTATCAGGGCCTGACCCACGGCGCCGCGTCCGCCATTCTCACACACGGAACCGAAGAGCAGAAAAACACGTACTTGCCGAACATGGTCAGCTGCGAATGGACCGGCACAATGAACCTGACAGAGCCGCATTGCGGCACCGATCTGGGCTTGATGCGCACAAAAGGTGAACCGCAAACAGACGGCAGTTACAAGATCACCGGGCAGAAGATATTTATTTCGTCCGGCGATCACGACATGGCAGATAACATTATCCATCTGGTACTGGCCAAGATTCCGGGCGGCCCCGAGGGCATCAAGGGCGTCTCGTTGTTCATAGTGCCCAAATTTCTTGTCAAAGAGGATGGCTCAGTCGGTGAACGCAACGGCGTATCGGTCGGCAAGATCGAGGAAAAGATGGGCATTCACGGCAACTCGACCTGCGTGATGAACTATGACGGCGCGACTGGATGGCTTCTGGGGGAAGAACATAAAGGTATGCGCGCCATGTTCACAATGATGAACGAAGCACGTTTGGGCGTTGGCATGCAGGGGCTGGCACAAGCCGAGGCCGCATTTCAGAACGCGCTGGAGTATGCTAAGGATCGCCTGCAAGGGCGTGACATTACAGGCGTCAAGAACCCCGACGGCCCAGCCGATCCTTTGATCGTGCACCCGGACATCCGCCGCAATCTAATGGATCAGAAAAGCTTCACCGAGGGCGCGCGCGCCTTCATCTTGTGGGGCGCCAACATGATCGACAGGGCCCACCGTGCCGGTGACAAGGATGCCGATGGCCTGATTTCGCTGCTGACACCTGTCATCAAAGGCTTCCTGACCGATCAGGGCTATGACATGACCGTTCAGGCCCAACAAGTTTATGGTGGTCATGGCTACATCGAAGAATGGGGTATGTCACAATACACCCGCGATGCCCGCATCGCCATGATCTACGAAGGCGCCAACGGTGTGCAGGCCCTGGACCTGGTAGGCCGCAAACTGTCGCAGGACGGCGGCAAGCATGTGATGGCCTTCTTCGAAATGGTCAAATCATTCTGCAAGGATAACGCTGGCCAGGATGAGGCTTTTGACAAGGCATTCATCGAACCGCTCAAGGCCGCATCAAAGGATCTGCAGACGGCTGGAATGTACTTCATGCAGAACGGCATGACCAACCCGAACAACGCGCTGGCGGGATCTTACGACTTCATGCACATGTTTGGCCACGTATGTCTTGGCTTGATGTGGGCGCAAATGGCAAAGGCCGCGCAAGAGGCACTTGATTCCGGCGCTTCGGACAAGGACTTCTATGAGACCAAGATCAATACAGGTCGCTATTACATGGCCCGCCGCCTGCCTGCCACCGCCATGCACCTCAGCCGTATCCAATCCGGCGCGGATACAGTAATGGCACTGGACGCGGCGAACTTCTGAACTCAATCTGGTTTCGGGCGTTCACGCTCGAAACCAGTTCCCCGGAGGACAAGACATGCCGAAACGCTTTCGCCTGACCCGCCGTTTTCCTGTCGCCATGACGGAAGACGGGTATCGCAAACTCAAGGGCTTTGCCCGCGAGGCGGGACTGGACGAAGGAGAAGCGCTGTCGTTTCTTTTCGAGAACTTTAACAGTGTAATCGATGAGGAGAACCTGACCCACCGGCTGCGAATATTCAATTCTGAGCTTGAAGCGCGCAAACGTTGAGCGGTTGGTCTTCCAAACCAAGCGTATACCTAATGATCAATGCCGGATGCCTCCGGCGGGAGTATTTGCAAAATGTTGAAGACATGATGCGTCCCTGCCACCGGGCGCACTCGCCATCAGGACAGGGACGACTTCACCTTTTGCGGTCATCGGCTCTCCAGCCTGTACCGCGCGGTTATTGAGACAAAGCTTGGTTAAACAAAAGTTACAATGCTTACTTCACCTTTTTCCAAATACTCAATCCAGACCTAACCAACAGCGCCACCGGAGGGGCGATCGCATGACCATCAAGCTTCATTGTTTCGGAGAAAGCGGAAACTCTTACAAAGCCGCGCTTGCGTTGGAAATGTCCGGACTGCAGTGGGAGCCCGTCTTTGTAGATTTCTTCAAGGGAGAAACGCGCACCCCCGAATATCGTGCGAAGGTGAATGAAATGGGCGAGGCCCCGGTGCTGATCGATGGTGGCTTTCGCACCAGTCAATCCGGCGCGATTCAGGCATATGTGACGGAAAAATCAGGAAAATTTGGCGGTGTGACCCGCGAAGAGAATTATGACGTCCTGCGCTGGGTGCTGTGGGACAACCATAAGCTCAGCTCGATGGCTGGAATTACGCGTTTCCTTATCAATTTCCTACCTGAACAACACCAGAACCCGGATGTGATTGCTTTTAATCAGGGGCGTTTGAAAACGGCATATCAGGTTCTAAACACTCATCTTGAAGGCCGTGACTGGATCGTGGGCGACGGTGTAACCAATGCTGACATCAGCTGCTGTGGTTACCTTTATTACCCGGAACCGTTTGGATTTGATCGCGCCGACTGGCCCAATATTGACGCCTGGTTGACTCGCCTGAGTGAACAACCGGGTTGGAAACACCCCTATGACCTGATGCCCGGCAATCCGTCGGATCGAGCTTGAGGAGAGAAGAATGACCGAAGCTTTTATCTATGACGCCCTGCGTACGCCGCGCGGCAAGGGCCGCAAGGATGGCAGCCTGCACGAAGTAACCTCGGTGCGTTTGTCGGCCGTAACCCTGAACGCAATGAAAGAGAGGAACAATCTGGAAGGCCATGCCGTCGAGGATGTGATCTGGGGCAATGTCACACAGGTAAAGGAACAGGGCGGCTGCCTTGCCCGATCTGCTGTTCTGGCATCGGACCTTGACGAATCCATCCCCGGCCTTGCGATCAACAGGTTCTGCGCCTCGGGCATGGAAGCGGTTAATCTGGCCGCCAATCAGGTCAGAGGCGGTGCGGGCGATGCATACATAGCTGGCGGGGTCGAGATGATGGGCCGCGTGGCAATGGGCAGCGACGGTGCCGCGATCGCAGTTGATCCATCTCTGGCGATGGATACCTATTTTGTACCGCAAGGCATATCTGCAGATATCATGGCGACCGAGTACGGCTTTAGCCGTGATGACGCCGATGCTTTGGCTGTTGAATCCCAGAAGCGCGCGGCAAAAGCCTGGGAAGAGCGCCGGTTCGAAAAATCCGTGATCTCTGTCAAGGATCAGAACGGTGTCACCATTCTGGACCGCGATGAATACATGCGCCCCGAAACTGATATGCAAAGCCTTGGCGCATTGAACCCGTCGTTTCAAATGATGGGCGAACAGATGCCGGGTTTTGACAAGGTGGCGATGCTGAAATACCCGCATCTGGAACGGATCAATCATATCCATCATGCCGGCAACAGCTCGGGCATCGTCGATGGCGCTGCGGCAGTTCTGATCGGCAACAAGGAATTTGGCGAGAAACACGGTCTCAAGCCGCGTGCCCGTATCAAGGCGACCGTAAAAATCGGCACCGATCCAACGATCATGCTGACCGGCCCAGTTCCGGCGACCCAAAAGATCCTGACCGACAACGGCATGCAGATCTCGGATATTGATCTGTTCGAAGTAAACGAAGCGTTTGCCTCGGTCGTATTGCGCTTTCAACAGGCATTTGAGGTCGATCCGTCTGTGGTCAACGTCAACGGCGGCTCGATTGCAATGGGGCATCCCTTGGGTGCCACAGGGGCGATGATCATCGGAACGTTGCTGGATGAGCTGGAGCGTCAGGACAAGGAAACCGGTCTGGCAACGTTGTGTATCGCATCCGGCATGGGTGCGGCCACTATCATCGAACGTGTGTGACGGCGGGATCAGGAGGACAGAAATGACTGAATTTACACTGACCAAAGACGCCGACGGCGTAGGTATGCTTGTCTGGGACGTTCCCGGAAAGGCGATGAATGTTCTTTCTTTTGATGGGCTTGTTCAACTGAACGATCTCATTGACCAGGCGTTGGCAGATGACGAGATCAAAGGCGTGGTCATCACAAGCGGAAAGCAAGGCTCGTTTGCCGGTGGTATGGATCTGAACCTGCTGGCGATGAAGAAAGAACAGGCGGGCGACGACCCGGCCAAGGGTCTTTTCGAAGACACGATGGAAATGCACGGTTTGCTGCGAAAAATCGAACTGGCCGGGATGGATCTGAAGACCAAGAAAGGTGGCAAGCCCATTGCAACCGCCTTGCCCGGCACCGCCGCAGGCATCGGGATGGAGTTGTCGCTGTCCACTCATCGCATCTTTGCGGCTGAAAACCCCAAGGCAAAGTACGGCCTGCCCGAGATTATGGTCGGGCTTTTCCCGGGTGCCGGCGGCACCACCAGAATGGTGCGCAAAGTCGGTCCGCTTGCAGCCGCGCCGCTGTTGCTCGAAGGCAAAATGCTGGACGTCAAAAAGGCCAAGGGCGCTGGATACATCGACGAGATCGCCGCTGACCCTGTTACTGCCGCAAAGGAATGGGTCCTGAACGCCAAAGATGCCGATCTTGTAAAGCCCTGGGATGCCAAGGGATACAAGATGCCCGGCGGTGCCCCCTATCACCCTGCTGGCTTTATGAATTTTGTTGGTGCATCGGCAATGGTGAACGCCAAGACACAAGGGGCTTTCCCTGCGGCAAAGGCGCTGCTGAGCGCAGTTTACGAAGGTGCATTGGTCGATTTCGATACAGCACTGAAAATCGAGGCGCGCTGGTTTACCTGGGTTCTGATGAACCCCTCATCTGGTGCTATGATCAGGTCGTTGTTCCTGAACAAGGAAGCATTGGAAAAAGGCGCGGTGCGACCGCAAGGTATCCCCGATCAGTCGGTCAAAAAAGTCGGAGTTCTGGGTGCGGGAATGATGGGCGCAGGTATTGCGCTGGTATCGGCACAGGCCGGGATGGAAGTTGTTCTGATTGACCGGAATCAAGAGGCTGCGGACAAAGGCAAAGCCTATACCGAGGCTTATCTGGACAAGGGTATCAAGCGCGGCAAAGCAACGCCCGAAAAGAAAGAGGCGATGTTGGATCGGATCACTGCGACACCTGATCTGGAAAATCTGAAAGGGTGCGACTTGATTATCGAGGCGGTGTTCGAAGATCCCGGCGTTAAGGCCGAAATGACCAAAAAGGTCGAGGCGATCATACCTCAAGATTGCATTTTCGCATCGAACACATCGACCCTGCCGATTACCGGTCTGGCCAAAGCGTCGGAACGGCCCGAACAGTTCATTGGCATCCATTTCTTTTCACCTGTCGAAAAGATGTTTCTGGTCGAAATCATCAAGGGGAAGAAAACCGGTGATCGTGCGGTGGCCAAGGCGCTGGACTATGTGCGGCAGATCAGGAAAACACCGATCGTCGTCAACGATGCCCGCTTCTTTTATTGCAACCGATGCATTATTCCCTACCTCAACGAAGGCGCGCGGATGATTACCGAAGGTGTCAGCCCCGTGATAATCGACAATGCCGCTCGGCAGTTGGGCTTCCCAGTCGGACCGATCCAGCTGACCGACGAAACCTCGATCGATCTGGGTGCCAAGATCGCACGGGCGACCAAGGCCGCGATGGGTGATGCCTATCCAGACAGCCCCTCGGACGACCTTATCTTCTGGATGGAAGAACAGGGGCGGTTGGGCCGCAAGTCAAATGCGGGTTTCTTTGATTATGACCAAAAGGGGAAACGCGTCGAGTACTGGAAAGGTTTGCAAGACAAATATCCGCTTGCCAAAGATCAACCTGACCTGATCGAGGTGCAGGAACGTTTGATGTTCGCGCAAGTCCTCGAGGCAGTGCGCGCGCTGGAAGAAGGTGTTTTGGAGGATATCCGCGAGGGCGATGTTGGCGCCATTCTGGCCTGGGGTTTTGCCCCTTGGTCCGGCGGTCCGCTTAGCTGGCTGGATATCATCGGAACGCCATATGCTGCCGAGCGTTGTGACCAACTCGCCGAAAAGTTTGGTGATCGCTTTGACTGTCCGCCACTGTTGCGGGACATGGCTGCAAAAGGCCAAAGCTTTTATGGTCGGTTCGACCCCGAAGCGAAAGCTGCCTAAGAAATTGATGCTGGCACATGAAATCATGTGCCAGCATTTTACTGATGCTTTATCAGGTCTGCCATTCAGGACGCAGGAACAAAGTACTGCGGCTCGGCCGTCCCGGTCTTCCGTCACGACGTCTTCCGGGTGACGGATGAACGGGAATTACTGGACCCCGAGCAATGGGTGCAGGCAGAGCGGCCAAGCGGTTGGCGATAGCCGAAAACTGACCCTTGACCGAGACTTCCCTGATCAATTCCAATGCCTCCCCATCGTTTGGCCGGAAATAGATTTTCGCATCCCACGGAGAGCGGCGATGGTACGAGATGTCGCG
This sequence comes from Ruegeria sp., assembly GCA_051009255.1. Classification (GTDB taxonomy): domain Bacteria; phylum Pseudomonadota; class Alphaproteobacteria; order Rhodobacterales; family Rhodobacteraceae; genus Ruegeria. The sequence goes on from JBPCWT010000039.1 coordinate 22,795, forward strand.
ACCAGGGCAAAAAGCCTGGAACCCGCCTTCGATGTATACAACTTCGTCAAATTCAAAGTTCAGCGAACGAACCTGAAAGTTCATGGCCGGACTCTGCGCAGTTATCCCAAAACTACCCTTCAGCATTCGCGCCGGAACAACCGCAACTGCATCCTCGTTACTCTCATCTCCGCCTTGGTCAACCACCAGATATTGCTCCGGCATAACCCAAATCGGGTTCTTGTTAAATCCAGTGCGCGCAGGAAACCGGACCGGCAGGTAATCATCATTCAAGCTGCCACCCGGCATCAAAATGTCATCGCTAATCGCGGTTTGTACTTTGCAAAAACCGTGGTCGACAGTGCGAACCAATTCACCGGCCTCCACGGCCTCAACCCGTTTCCAGCCGCTTGTTGTCGCGACTTTTGTTCCATGCATCAATCCCGCGCGTTGTGTACTTATCACTTCCTTCCAAATCGCCGGATCGTATTCCCCTGATACGAACGAAAAACCTAAAACACCTTTAACTTCAAACACGTGCCATCCCCTCTAGCACAAACACAATTCATTCATTCCGATTTTCGAATGATAAGTGTTTGCCACTTTTTTGACACATTTCGAGCCTCGTCAGGGCTACTTACCGGCTAATCGCGCCGCACCTGGAAACAATTTCGGTGAATTCTGCGGAATTGGCTCAAGTTTAGAAATTGCCAGATAAATTATCCCAAAGGCCAGCCGAATCCACCAACTGTTCCTTGGTACGAACCCGGTTATCTAATCGCTTGCCACCACGGGGTTATTCTATATGCGGTTTGCCCCCTGCCCGCATCGACCGCCACCCCAATATAGCGCCCGCGGACGAGATCAGGCCAATGCCCAATATCTGCATAAATCCCAGTTGCTGATCCAGCGCCACCATCGCAAAAAGTGGTCCGAATATCATCACGGAATACTCGAATACCGCGACATACGAGGGTTCGCCCAACTGATAGGCCTTTATCAGCATGAACACTGCGATGGTCGAGCCTACGGCCTGAATCATGACCCACGGAAAGGCCTCGGCCATGGGCCAAACCCAACCCCTTGTTACAAATCCGGCAGAGCCATCAGGCGTGTCCGCAGGAAACACCGTGAATAGTGTCAAGCCGACTGCGCCGGCCAATCCAAGGGTCATAACCATTGCGCATAACAGCGCCGCGGTGCTTTCATTCGCGCAATGCGTTCTAGTTACAATCGAACTTAGCGCATAGAAAAATCCGCCTGCCACCGGAACCAGAACAGTCGTATCGAAATTCGCCGGATCAGGCTGCAATACAAATAGAATGCCCGAAAATCCAACCGCTACCGCAAAAATTCGCCAGGGGCCAATGCGCTGTTTCATTATCAGCGCTGTTACCAACAGAACAAAAATCGGCGATGTAAACAAACCTGCAAGTGCCTGCGCGATGGGCATAATCGACAGCGCTGAAAAATAGAAAAGCATGGCCATGGTAATCAGCGCGCTACGCAGCAAAACAAACCCAAAACGAATGGGCCGCAAGCCGCCCAGACCAATCAGGGACAGGACCACGACCAGCGGCAGCATCATCAGCGCACGCATCATGTGAAACTGCCAAAGACCAATCGTCTCTGATACGCGAATTACAAAGTTGTCGATAATGCCGATGATTGCCATTGCCGCGATCATCAAAAATGATGCCAGAACCGGCGAGGAATGGTCTGCCTGCATAATGTGTCCGTTATCTCTCTGTCCGTGGACAGGCCTGCGCGTTACGACTCCGCTATCGAGCACATTTCACGATTTATGCGCAACAAGTTTGCGACTCTTGAATGTGACATGCTAAGCTTGGTCAAAAGAAAAACGAGCATATTTCATTCGAATGACGGCACTTAAACAGTACCAGCGGATCGAAGCCACCGGTCTGTGGCGTTCCTCGCCCGACGAGCAGCGGCGCGAGGTGGTGATTTCGATTGGCGAGGCGACCCTTACAATTTCGGATTTCAATGACCGCGCGCTGGCGCATTGGTCACTTGCTGCGCTCGTCCGACAGAACCCTGCCGAGTATCCGGCAATTTTCAATCCTGACGGCGACCCCGGAGAGACGCTGGAACTTGCGCAGTCAGAGACGACTATGATCGACGCCATTGACCGGCTGCAGCGCGCAATAGATCGCGCTCGACCGCATCCGGGGCGCCTGCGCTGGCTCAGCGTCGCTGGCGTAGTGGCCGCTGTGACGGCTGTACTGGTATTCTGGTTGCCCAGCGCCCTGCTAAGCCATGTCGTCTCTGTTGTTCCCGCGATCAAACGCCAAGAGATCGGTAACATGGTCCTGCAACGGATCGAACGTGTATCCGGTCGCGCTTGTATGTCCGAGGATGCTCAGCCTGTTCTGGATCGATTGGCGCAGCGAACAGGGATACGCAGCATCGTCGTTCTGCCTGCCGGAGTTTCAGACAGTCTGGCCTTGCCCGGCGGCATAGTTTTGCTGAACCGTGCCTTGATCGAAGATTACGAAGACCCTGCTGTGGCAGCGGGATACATCATAGCTGAAAGAGCACGCGCCGCGTCCACTGACCCTTTGTACGATCTTTTGGATCGGTCAGGTCCGGCTGCGGCGTTCAGACTGCTCACCACCGGGGAAATCACACCCGACATCGTGGACAGTTACAGCGAACAGGTATTGTCTCAACCGCGTTCCAAAGTGGCCCAAGAAGATCTGTTGGCGGTCTTTTCACAGGCCGCCCTGCCCTCTACGCCCTATGCCTATGCAAAGGACATCACCGGTGAAACCGTTCTGGGCTTGATCGAAGCTGACCCAATGGCGGGCCGAACATTAGAACAAGTTCTGCCGGATCGGGACTGGGTCCAGCTACAAAGCATCTGCGGTGAATAGCCGTACCGTTACTTGGTGCCAAACATCCGGTCGCCTGCGTCCCCCAATCCCGGCATTATGTAGCCTTTGGAATTTAACTCGCGGTCAAGGGCTGCGGTTACGATGTTCACGTCCGGGTGCGCTTCTTTCATACGCGCCACACCTTCTGGGGCTGCCAGCAGGCATAGGAAACGTATGTCGGTGGCTCCGGCGTCTTTCAGCAGGTCGATTGCCGCCGCAGAACTGTTTCCTGTGGCCAGCATGGGATCCACCGCAATGACGAGGCGATCCTTAAGTCCTTCGGGCGCTTTGAAATAGTACTGCACTGGTTTCAGAGTTTCTTCGTCGCGGTACAGGCCGACAAATCCAACGCGGGCAGACGGCACCAACTCCAGCACGCCGTCCAGCATCCCGTTTCCGGCCCGCAGGATCGATACCAGAGCCAGCTTCTTGCCAGCCAGTATAGGTGCGTCCATTTCTTCCATCGGGGTTTCGATATGGCGCGTCGTCAACGACATTTCCCGCGTCACTTCATAAGCCAGCAGCAGCGTGATCTCTCGCAGCAATTGCCGGAACGACGCGGTCGAGGTCCCCTTGTCCCGCATGAGCGTAAGCTTGTGCTGCACCAGTGGGTGATCAACGACGGTCAGATGTTCGCTCATGTTCTCTCCAGTCTTTTCTTGACCCGCGAACGGGTATCCTCGTCACAAAAGGCGGCATTCAAGGCCGTTTGGTTGAGCGCCGCAAATTCTTCGGCACCCCAGCCAAAAGCCGTATTCAGCATCTCATATTCACGTCGCATAGTGGTATGAAAAAACGGTGGGTCATCGGTCGACACCGTAACCTTAACGCCCGCATCGCTAAGTTTGGCAATCGGATGCGCTGCAAAACCGGGATAAAGACCCAGAACAACGTTCGATCCCGGGCATACCTCCAGCGTGATGCCACGATCCGCCAATTCATATACTAAATCCGGATCTTCGATGGCCCTAACGCCATGACCCACTCGTTCTACCCCTAATTCGCGCACGGCCTCTCTTACACTGTCGGGGCCGCCGAATTCACCGGCATGGGTTGTCAGTCGCAGTCCTGCTTCACGGGCGCAGTCGAATGCCCAGTTAAAGTCACCCTGCCGTCCTATGGATTCGTTTCCACCCATCCCAAAGCCGACGATCCAGTCACCTGCTGTTTCAGCCGCACATCTGGAGCTGTGTTTTGCCTGATCAGGGCCGAAATGCCGGACGCAGGTGATAACACCCCGCAACGTAATGCCGAACTTATGCTCTGCTTCGTCTGCTGCATCTCTGATTGCATTCAGATAATCGCGCCACGCGTACAAATCACCGCCACCGCAGAAATCAGGGCTGAGGAACGTTTCGGTGTAAACGACACCGTTTGCGGCGCTTTCCTCGAGAATAGCCAACGTAAGGCGGCGAAAATCCTCGGGCGATTTCAGTACTTCGCAGGCAGTTTCATAGATACTCAGAAAATGTGCGAAATCGCGGAAATCATAGCCGCCGTTGTGATTAAAAATTCCACTAAGGTCGATGCGTTTCTCATGCGCCAATTGGCGAATAAACGCCGGCGGCGCGGCCCCTTCGTGATGCAGGTGCAGTTCGATTTTTGGCAGATCGGCGACGGTCATAGAAAGTTCCCACCCGGCCCTTGCGCCGGTATGTTCAGATGATGCGCGATGCTGGTCGCCACGTCGGCAAAATCAACTTGGCCGATCTGCCCTTCGCCGATCCCGGCAATCAAAACTGGAACCTGCTCTCGCGTGTGGTCTGTGCCGGACCAGCTGGGATCATTACCGTGGTCCGCAGTGAGCAGCATCATATCTCCGGGGCGCAATTTCTGCAGGATCAGGCCAATTTCTCGGTCGAACCATTCCAGCGCGCTGGCATAACCGCTGATGTCGCGTCGGTGGCCATAAAGGCTGTCGAATTCGACGAAATTGGCAAATGTCAAACTGCCGTCCTCGGCATTTTCCACCAAATCCGAAAGATGGCGCATCAGGTCGACATCTGATCCTTTGCGCAGTGTATCGATCCCCTGCATGGAAAAAATATCGCCGATTTTCCCGACCGCATGCACTTTGTGACCGGCATCCTGCACCCAGTTACTCAGAACCGGTTCAGGCGGCAGGATCGCAAAGTCCTTGCGGTTGGTTGTCCGGGTAAAACCCTGTTCCTGCGATCCAACAAAAGGCCGTGCGATTACGCGCCCAACCTTCATCTCGTGCAGCAGCGGGGCCAGCGTGCGGCACATATCCAGCAAGCGATCCAGACCAAAGCTTTCTTCATGTGCTGCAATCTGGAACACGCTGTCGGCCGACGTGTAGCAGATTGGCCAACCGGTCTTCATGTGCTCGGCCCCAAGATCGGCAATGATCGCGGTGCCCGATGCATGGCAATTTCCAAGAATCCCTTCGGTTCCCGCAGCATCGGCCGCGGCGCGGCTCAGATCATCAGGGAACGCAGGGGTTGAATTCGGAAAATAGTGCCAATCCCACGGCACCGGCAGACCCGCCAGTTCCCAGTGCCCCGAAGGCGTATCTTTGCCCCGAGAATGTTCACGTGCGCACCCCCACATCCCCGATGGATCAGCCTCTAGCCCCGGAGTGTCATCACCCGATGCAAGCCGAACAGCCGCGCCCAGACCCAGCGCGTCAAGATTGGGCAAGCACAAAGGACCAGAACGGTTTTCCTCGGCCTGTCCATTGGCACAGGCCTGCGCAATATGGGCAACGGTATTAGCACCGGTGTCAAGGACGTTGCCATTATAGAACTGGTTCGCATCTGGCGCACCGCCTATACCAACGGAATCCATCACCACAAAAAACGCGCGCGTCACAGGCCGATCCTTTCATGGACCAGGCTCGGCGGCACGACGCGTTCTTTTCCAATCGTGATTGCCGCTGTGACCGACTGCGTTGCCTGTTTCGCTGCGCCCTCGCGCGCTGCGTGTACCACCGCCAGCGGCATGCCCTTGGAAACCTTGTCACCCAGTCGAACTATGTTGGAAAAGCCCACAGCTGGGTCGATCACATCGCTTTCCACCTGACGTCCGCCACCCAGGGCGACCACCGCAAGGCCCAAAGCTTCGCCATCGATCGCCGTTACAAAGCCATCCTTCATCAGTGCCGGCACTTCCTGAATTACGCTGGCCTCTGGCAAGAAACGCTCCCACGTATCGACAAAGCGCACTGGTCCGCCCACGGCTGCCATCATTTGGCCGAAACGCTCTGCTGCACGTCCGTCGCGGATCACTTTCAGGATCCTTTCACGACCTGAACCTGCATCTTCAACAACCCCTGCATCGGCCAGCAGAACCCCACCAAGCTCGGCTGAAATGTATCCCAGTGGCGTTTCCGACGCGTCGGTCATTAC
>JBPCWT010000040.1:0-13218 GCA_051009255.1 Ruegeria sp.
GCTGAAAACTTTGGTGCCGTCGTAGTGCTTCGCGTCGAGTGGAGTGACCCGGCGCTGACGTTCGACCGTGAAGAAGCCGGTCGCGAAATCCGCGTTTTTAACCCGACGGCATTTGCAGAATACGCCAGTACAATCGACACGGTTCTTCCCGCATTCGTCATACACAACCAGCAGTCAAACCGATGGATTCACGAATCTGCCATCGCACAAAGCTATGACGGGCGCGTAACCTATGTTGAAAAATCTTCCCTGACACTTCAGGCTCCGCATTTCAATTTTCTGAAATACCCGTTCGACACGCAAGAGTTTCATTTCGAAGTGGTTTCGATCTTTCCGTCCGAATTTGTGTCTTACAAACCATTGCCAGGATATTCCGGTCTGGGTGATCTACTGGGCGAGGAAGAGTGGATATTGCAAAACGCGCGGGTTGAGAAATCCACTGTTGTGGGGCTGTCAGGTCGGGTCAGCGACCAGGTCGAACTGGTTTTCGAGGGCAAGCGACATCTGACCTATTATGTGATCCGGGTTTTCCTGCCGATGCTGGTTCTGATCACGGTGGGCTGGGCGCTGTTCTTTCTGGACGAGTACCGCAAGAGGATCGAAATATCGGGCGCAAACCTTTTGGTATTTGTTGCCTTTAACTGGGCAATCTCTGCCGATCTTCCCAAGCTTGGGTACCTGACCTTTCTCGATTTTATCCTGCAATGCATGTTCGTGATGACCGGAGCGATCATTGTATTCAACGTGGCATTGCGAAAGCTCAAGGTCTCTGGCCGGGAAGGGTTTGCAAGGACACTCGACAACTATGCGATCAAGTGGATTTATCCGTTGGGATATGCCGCGATCGTCGCCTATGCGGTTTTTGCCTATCTGTTGGTCACTTAGACGCTGGACCCCAACGACAAGCCCGCATAACGTGCCTCCCGATGCTTCGCTACACGCTCAAACGATTCATTTCACTGATCCTCAGTCTTGCTGTCGCGTCGGTCGCCATCTTCATGGTGATCGAGGTCGCGCCCGGTGATCCCGCATCCTTTATGCTGGGCGTGAACGCGCAACCGGATACGTTGGCGGCACTGCGGGCCGAGCTTGGTTTGGATGTGTCGAAAACCCGGCGATACTTTACCTGGGTCAGTGGTATGCTGACAGGTGACTTTGGTACGTCCTATACTTATCGCACGCCTGTTTCACAGATGATCGCAGACCGTCTTTGGGTGTCGCTGCCGCTTGCGATTTACGCGCTGACACTGTCCACGATGATTGCGTTTCCCGCGGGTATCTATGCCGCATCCCGTCGCGGTAAACCCGGTGATCTGGCGGTGATGGGCGCGACACAGTTGGGTATAGCTGTTCCAAATTTCTGGTTTGCAATGATGTTGGTGCTGATCTTTGCCATCAACCTGCGCTGGTTCAACGCCGGTGGCTTTGTCGGTTGGGACAAGGGGTTTTGGTCTGGTCTGAATTCTTTGACGCTGCCTGCTATTGCGCTTGCCCTTCCTCAGGCCGCGATCCTTGCGCGGGTCATGCGCTCGGCCCTGCTGGATATCATGGGCGAAGATTTCATGCGCACTGCTCGCGCCAAGGGACTTAGCCGCAGGCAAACCCTGTGGCGGCACGGGGTGCGCAATGCCTTAATCCCGGTGCTGACCATCATCGGCCTGCAATTTTCTTTCCTGCTGGCTGGGTCGATCATTATCGAGCAGGTGTTTTACCTGCCTGGATTGGGTCGGCTGGTGTTTCAGGCCATTTCCGCCCGCGACCTGATCGTGGTGGAATCGGTTGTGATGCTGCTGGTATTCGCTGTCATCTCGGTCAACTTTCTGGTCGATCTGGCCTATGCCGCCGTTGACCCACGCCTGAGGGACCGGACATGAGCCGCAACCTGATCATCGGTGCATGCCTGTCCTCCCTGGTGCTTTTTGCGGCGCTGATATCCTTTGTCTGGACACCGTATGACTATGCCGCGCTGAACATCCCGGCCAAGCTTCAGCCCCCCAACGCGGACCACTGGTTCGGAACGGATCATTTCGGGCGCGACATGTTTTCGATGATCATGGTGGGTGCGCGCACTTCGATTGCGGTTGCGTTGGTTGCGGTTGGAATTGGTATGGTATTGGGGGTTCCACTGGGCCTGACCGCAGCGGCGCGCAAGGGGTCGTGGATAGACGAGCTGATCATGCGGGGAAATGACCTTGTCTTTGCCTTTCCATCGTTGGTCATTGCCATTCTGATCACCGCCGTATTCGGGGCTGGCGCTGTTAATGCAATCATCGCTATCGGTATCTTCAACATCCCCGTCTTTGCCCGCATAACCCGTGGCGCGGCACTGTCGCTGTGGGAGCGCGAGTTTATCCTTGCTGCGCGTGTTTCGGGCAAGGGAGCGGCCCGAATATCGGCAGAACACATCCTGCCCAACGTGGCCAATCTGCTGATCGTGCAGGGCACAATACAGTTTTCTCTGGGTATTCTGGCCGAGGCTGGCCTTAGCTATGTCGGACTTGGCGCACAGCCACCGACCCCAAGCTGGGGGCGCATGCTGGCTGATGCGCAGACCATGGTCAGCATTGCGCCGCATCTGGCGCTGATCCCCGGTCTGGCCATAATCCTGACGGTTCTTGGATTGAACCTGATGGGTGACGGCCTTCGCGATTGGCTGGATCCTCGTATCAGGGTGGCCCGCGCATGAGCTTGTTGCAGATCAAAAACCTGTCGCTGTCGATCCATCAGGCCGAAATCCTGAAAGGTGTCAGCCTGTCAATCGATGCCGGAGAGATCGTGGCGATCACCGGCGAAAGCGGCTCTGGCAAATCCATGACGGCGCTGGCGGCCATGCAATTATTGCCAAATGGCGCACAGGTTGCAGGCTCGATGCTGTTTAACGGGCGCGATTTGCTGACCTGTTCCGAGGAAGAGATGTGCGCATTGCGCGGTGCGTCCATCGGCATGGTCTTTCAAGAACCGATGACGGCGCTGAACCCGGTCAAAACGATTGGCGATCAGGTGATGGAAACCATCCTGATCCACAAGGCGATGCCGCCGGACAAGGCACGTGAACGCGCGGCTGAGGTTTTGATGCGCGTCGGTTTGCCCGCGGACCGTTTCGCGCTGTCGCGCTTTCCCCATGAATTGTCGGGTGGTCAGCGGCAAAGGGTTGTGATCGCAATGGCCATCGCCCTGCGTCCCAAGCTGCTGATCGCGGACGAGCCGACAACCGCACTGGATGTTACCACGCAGGCGCAAATTCTGGATTTGCTCAAGGGGCTGGTGACCGAATACGGCATGGGCCTGATGATGATCACGCACGATCTGGCAGTTGTGGCGGAAATGGCCAACCAGATTGTTGTGATGCGCCATGGTGAAGTGGTCGAAACCGGCGAAACAGGGCATCTGTTGCGCAACATGCAACACCCGTACACGCGTATGCTGTTTCAGGCATCGGGCCATCAGGTTACCTTGCCGGATTCCGTCACGCCGGCACCGTTGTTGCAGGTTCAGCAAGTTGTGCGCGACTATCGCCTGCCCAGAAAACGTCTGTTTGATACGCCTGCGCATCACCGTGCCGTGGATCAGGTGTCTTTTGTTCTGAACAGGGGCGAACGGCTTGGCCTTGTGGGCGAGTCCGGGTGTGGAAAATCGACCCTAACAAAGGCTATTTTGGGGTTAGAGGAGGTGCAGCAGGGGCAAATCCTGTTGGACGACCAGCCGGTATTTTCGGGCCACAAACCCAATTTGGCGGTGCGCCGGAAAATGCAGGTGGTGTTTCAGGACCCGTTTGGCAGCTTTAACCCGCGCCACCGCGTGACCCGTCTGGTGACAGAGCCGTTTCACCTGCTGGATAAGCCACCAACCGGATCGGAACGGCAGGACCGCATTGCCGAAATGTTAACGGCTGTCGGACTAAAGCCCGATGATGCAAACAAGTTCATCCATGAATTTTCAGGGGGTCAGCGGCAGCGTATCGCAATTGCCCGCGCCCTGATCATCCGCCCCGAACTTATTCTGTTTGACGAGGCGGTATCGGCCCTCGATGTCTCTATCAGGGCGCAGATACTGGATCTTTTGGCTGAACTGTGTGCCGCTTACGACCTGACCTATCTGTTCATCAGCCATGACCTGAGCGTGGTACGCACGATCACAGACCGGGTGATGGTTATGCAGTCAGGTAAAATCGTTGAGTCTGGTGAAACCGAGCGGGTTTTTTCAGATCCACAACATCCCTATACGCAAAGGCTGATCGCCGCAGCACCAACACTGCCGGATATCGAAAGGATGCAGGCGTGAAATATCGCCTTTTTCCCCTTGTTAGAGCCTTTTTCTGAATCTCGAGGAGGTAAATATGAAACCCGCAATCTGGTTCGATCCCGGCCTTTGCCTGATCGGGGACACCTGGAAACCTGCCGTATCCCAATGCACATTGCCGTTGATCAATCCCTCTGATGGCAGCGAAATCTGCCATATTGCACGGGGCACAGAGGCCGATATTGATGCCGCAATTCACGCCGCGCACGCTGCGATGGATGGCGAATGGGGCCGTATGACAGCGCTGGAAAGGGGGCGCATCCTCAGCCGTTTGGGCCAGCTAGTGCTGGCGCGTGTGGATGATCTGGCAGCGCTCGAGGCCGCAGATGTGGGTAAACCTCTGACACAGGCGCGGGCCGATGCCGTGGCACTTGCACGTTATTGCGAGTTTTACGGTGGGGCGGCGGACAAGGTAATGGGTGAAACCATTCCCTATCTGGACGGTTATACCGTTTATACATTGCGTGAACCGCACGGTGTCACCGGGCATATCGTACCATGGAATTACCCGATGCAGATCATCGGCAGGTCCGTCGGGGCGGCGCTGGCAATGGGCAATGCCTGTGTTTTGAAACCTGCAGAAGAGGCCTGTTTGACTGCGTTGGCGTTTGCGCATCTGGCGGTCGAGGCCGGTCTTCCGCCGGGCGCCTTGAATGTTGTTCCCGGATTGGGGGCCGAGGTTGGCGCGGCCCTGTCGGCGCATCCCGGCGTTAACCACATATCCTTTACCGGCTCTGTCGCAACCGGTGCGCTGGTTCAACAGGCCGCAGGACGCAACGTAGTTCCGGTAACACTGGAACTGGGCGGAAAGTCCCCGCAACTGGTCTTTGATGACGCGGATCTGGATGCAGCACTTCCATTCCTTGTAAACGCGGGCATTCAGAACGCGGGACAAACCTGTTCGGCGTCTTCCAGAATACTGGTACAGCGCGGCGTATACGAACAGGTCAAATCCCGCATGGCCGATGCCTATGCACAACTGACCGTTGGCCCCGCGCACGAGGATTTGCGCGTTGGCCCCCTGATTTCGGACCGGCAGAAAGAAATTGTCAGCAGTTTTTTGGCCAAAGGGGGCGATCTGACTATCGCAGCGCGCGGTCAAATCGTCCAAAACGCACCCGAAAGCGGAGCATACGTGCCGCCCACGCTATATTCCGAGGTTCCGGCTGATCACATTTTGGCAAAAGATGAAATTTTCGGCCCCGTGCAGGTGTTAATCGCCTTCGACACTGAGGAAGAGGCCGTTCAGATTGCAAACAGCACCGATTACGGTCTTGTTGCCAGCATCTGGACCGGCGACGGCGCACGCCAGATGCGTTTGGCGAAACAGCTGCAATCGGGTCAGGTGTTCATAAACAACTATGGCGCAGGCGGCGGTGTCGAACTGCCGTTCGGTGGTGTCGGAAAGTCGGGCCACGGCCGCGAAAAAGGGTTCGAGGCATTGTACGGGTTCTCTCAGCTGAAAACCGTCGCGGCCTGGCATGGCTAAACCGGGGGTTTTCCTGGCCCTGTTGGGTGCCGCCATTTTGGCTGCCGGTGCCTTTGGCGCTTTGCACAATCAGGTCAGCTACAGCGTCGGGCCAGAATATTTCCACCAGTTCAAGTTTCGCCAATTCGCGATACCACCTGAATTGCCGCCCCGCATCGGTGCCGCCATTGTTGGATGGAGGGCCAGTTGGTGGATGGGGGTCGTCGTCGGGCTGCCACCATTCCTTCTTGGCCTTCTATTGATGGCACCCGCGCGCAAATACTGGTCAGCAGGCCTGCGTGCGGTAGTTGCTGTAATCACAACAACGGCGCTTGCATCTGGCATCGGTCTGATCTTCGGGTTGGTTACAGTCGAAGCTCAGTTGGTTTCAAAACTACCATTGCCAGATGCAATCACGGATCGCGTCGGATTCGTTCGCTCAGGGGTCATGCATGATGCCAGTTACCTGGGCGGGTTTGTCGGCATATTTGTTGCGGTCTGGGTGATCTTTAGGGCCAGTCGCAAAGATTAAACGACAACTTCGATTGCTTTTTGTTCGCCCACGCCGAACACCCGCTTGTACCGCTCGATCTCTTCCATCGGGCCCATCGCCTTTTCCGGATTGTCCGACAGCTTTACTGTTGGGTGCCCGTTGGCCGAAACTGCTTTGCAAACCAAAGAGAACGGGGCCAGCTTGTCTCCCGGCACCAACCCTCTGAAATCGTTGGTCAGCAGAGTGCCCCAACCGAATGAAACGTTCGTGCGATGTGCGAATTGGACCTGAAGTTCCCTGATCGTGTCCACATCCAACCCGTCCGAGAATATCACGCGTTTTTCAAGCGGGTCTTCACCTCGTGATTTCCACCATGCTATCGCGATTTCCGCCCCCGTTGCCGGATCACCGCTGTCCACGCGGATACCCGTCCACCCTGCCAGCCAGTCGGGCGCACGATCCAGAAACCCTTTGGTCCCGTACGTATCCGGCAAAATAATGCGCAGATTGCCGTCATGTTCTTCGTGCCAGTCGCTGAGAACGTCATAGGGCGCACGCGCCAGCGCTTCGTCATCTTTGGCAAGCGCGGAATAGACCATGGGCAGTTCATGGGCGTTTGTACCGATCGCCTCGACCTCGCGCCGCATGGCGATCAGACAATTGGATGTTCCCGTGAATGAATTGCCCAATCCTTCGATCATGGCCTGTACGCACCAGTCCTGCCATAAAAAGGAATGCCGCCGCCGCGTTCCGAAATCCGCAATACCCAGCCCGTCGACGCTGCGCAGCTGGTCAATCTTTTCCCAGACGCGGGCCATCGCGCGCGCATATAGAATCTGCAATTCAAAACGGCGCATATTGTTCAACACTGCACGCGAACGCAGTTCCATCAGCACGGCAAGCGCCGGGATTTCCCACATCATAACCTCGTGCCACTTGCCCTCGAACGTCAGCTCGTACTGATCGCCCTTGCGTTCAAGGTGATAGGGCGGCAACCGAAAATTCTCGAACCATTCCATGAAGTCAGAACGGAACATCTGACGTTTTCCGTAAAAGGTGTTGCCGCGCAAAAAGGTGCTTTCACCACGGCCGAGGTTTAGCGTTCGGATGTGATCCAACTGCTCGCGCAACTCGCCTTCGTCGATCAAATTGGCCAAAGGGATGTGATTCGAACGATTTATGAGCGAAAAAACCACTTCTGTTTGGGGCTTATTTCGAAACACTGACTGGCACATCAGCAGTTTGTAGAAATCTGTGTCGATCAACGACCGCACAATCGGGTCAATTTTCCATTTGTGATTGTATACACGCGTCGCAATGTCGACCATGTGAAGCTCCTGCCATTTCCGTTGTTAGATCAATCGTCGGGAAGATTGGCAAGAGTCGCAGATTTGGTAACAATGCCTAGGACAAGACACAAAGGGGGCATATTATATAGTCGTTTCTCCATGTAGTTGTGTTGGGGGGATGAAATGCAAGGTTGAGTTTGGTGAATGGGTCTTAAGTACGATTTTGATATAGTTACGATTGCACCTGACGACATCGATCTTGAACAAGACCGGCCCGAACTTTCCGGGGGGGGAGTTGCTCGGGCAGGCGTCACGCCTGGCGCCTATGCCTTGTTCAGGGACGTGAAGACAGCAGATGCATTGCGCGCTGCCTCTCCCAAGATTCGGGAGATGTTTCTGAATGCGGGGTTCAAACTGGCCACGTATGACAGCGGTGCGCCTCATGGGTACTACCCATCCGATGATGCGCCCCAGCGAGAGCGTATTATAAAGCAATTGTTTTCCAACATTCGCAATTCGGGACTGCGCGGCGAATACTGCGGAGAGTTCAGCTTTCTCGACTTTCTTCAGTATATCCGATCTGCCAAGCCGTTTTCCGGGTTCCTGCGCAAACAGCAATCGGAAGAGAAATCATCGGCGCTGCCTTCTCCGGCTAAACCGAAACGCCGTGCTGTTCCGGGCCGGATCGGATTTGCACTGGGTCTGGCCGTACTCTTGTTCGTTCTTTTCAAATATCTTGCGTCTTTGGGTGCCGGCTGACCCTGATCATTTTAGGGTCACGCCTGCATCGATCATGGCCTGCCGGGCGCTTGCCAGTGACCCGTCCATGTCGATTGCACGACAGGCATCCATTCTAACAGTGGTATCAAAGCCAAGGCTGGCCGCATCAACGGCCGAATAATGCACGCAGAAATCGGTTGCCAGCCCAACAAGTGTCAGCTTTTCAATGCCACGCGTGCGCAGGTACCCGTCCAGCCCGGTGGGCGTTGTTTTGTCGTTCTCAAAAAACGCTGAATAGCTGTCGATCGCGGTTCGGAAACCTTTGCGCAGGATCATGTCGGCATCGGTGCGCAAACTGGTGTGAAATTTCGCGCCTTCTGTTCCCTGCACACAGTGCTCTGGCCACAAAACCTGTGGGCCATAGGGCATGTCCGTCAACTCAAACGGACTTTTTCCCGAATGCGAACTGGCAAATGACGAATGTCCTGCCGGGTGCCAATCCTGAGTCAGGATTACGGCATCGAACCCATCCATCATTGTATTGATTGCATCAACGATCTCGTCCCCGCCGGGAACGGCCAAAGCACCACCCGGGCAAAAGTCGTTCTGAACATCAATTACAAGCAAGGCGTGGGTCATAATAATCTCCTGAATCCGCCCTATCGGTAGGTGTCGGAAACGCCCGCGTCAATCCAATCCCTTGCGCCCCAGACGACGTGGTAATAAATCGCGGGCATGTTTACGATAGCTGCCCTATATCACTTCACCCACTTCCCGAAACCATCCACGCTCCGCCCTGCGCTGATCGAGGTTTGCGATGCAAATGCGGTCAAGGGAACGTTGCTGCTGGCCCAAGAGGGAATCAATGGCACGATCGCCGGGCCGCGTGCCGGGATCGATGCGGTTTTGGCCCATATTCGCGCTTTGCCGGGTTGCGAAGATCTGGAATGGAAAGAGGCGACATCGAACGACGCACCGTTCGGCAAGATGAAAGTGCGCCTCAAGAAAGAAATAGTAACGATGGGTCAGCCGGACGTCGATCCGCGCGCCAGTGTTGGGCACTATATTGAACCGCAGGACTGGAACGATCTGATCCGTTCCGACGATGTTGTCGTGATCGACACCCGCAACGATTACGAAGTGGCGATTGGCACGTTCGAGGGTGCTATAGACCCTAAAACAGAGAGTTTCCGCGAATTTCCTCAATGGTGGGAGGAAAACAAGGACCGTTTCCACAACAAACGCGTCGCCATGTTCTGCACGGGCGGCATTCGTTGCGAGAAATCGACCAACTATCTTTTGGGGCAGGGGGTTGATGACGTTTACCACCTCAAAGGCGGTATCCTGCGGTATCTCGAGGAGATGTCGGCGTCAGAAAGCACGTGGCAGGGTGAATGCTTTGTGTTTGATAATCGTGTTTCCGTGGGGCACGGGCTTGTCGAAGGGCCGCATAAACTGTGCCACGGCTGCCGCCGACCGATCCTGCCCGAAGACGTAAAGCGCCCGGAATACGAACATGGCGTATCCTGTCATCGTTGCATCGATGAAACCTCGGATCAGGACAAGGCGCGCTTTCGCGAGCGGCAAAAGCAGATTCAGCTGGCCAGAGAACGCGGAGAAGAGCATTTAGGCTTTTGATTGCTACCTCATGACAAGGCTTGCGACGTAACGCCTGAAATCGGATGATCCCATAAATTTGGTTTATCCGGAGGTTTCATGCACCGCGATTCAACATTGGAAGAATGGAAATCCACGGTTGTGGCCGCCTTTGGCCTTGTCTTTGTTAGCTTCTTTGCCTGGTACGGTCTGTCCCGCCTGTCCGAAGCCAGAGCCGGTGATACCGTCGGATCAATCGCAACAATCGGTCTGGTGATCTGGCTGTTTTCGCAATCCTGGTTCTACATGACACAGGTGAAATCAGCGCGTCGGCAACTGTTGCTGATGGGAATTTCCTTTATTCAGGTTGTTCCGTTCCTGTTCGCTGCGGTTTACGGGGCGTTCGGCTATTACGACTTGTGCGTCGAAGGGGCAAAAGGGCCATCTGATGTCCTGTATTTTTCGTATGTCACGTTTACCACGGTGGGATTCGGAGACCTGCGCCCAATCGGAATGTGTCGCGGACTTGCCGTTGCCGAAGCGATCACAGGCTACATCCTGCTGGGTATGTTTGTCGCGGCTGCTGTCGGGGTCTATGCACGCAACCACGACGATTCATAACCAGACCGGGTGGGCCACCCATCACTTGTTATGGTCGATCCATTTCGACATCATCCGCTTGTCGCGAAAACACTCGGACGGGATCGGCCTGCGCTTGCTGCGCGAGATGCGTTCAGCAAATGCAACCTGTTTACCGGTTGGATAATTGGCAAACGGCGAAGGGTCCCGTGGTTTGTGCGCGGAAATCCAATCCGACAGGGATTTGCGGTCACGTTGTGCTTCGACAGGAATCTCCTGCGCGGATTTTTCAGCGATTGCTTGGGCATAGCGCATCTGCCGGTCTGTAACCGGAAGCAGGTGATAATCGTTGCTGGGCGCTTCGAACCAGCTCTGCAAGGCAGCGTTTGTCATTGCTCGAAAACCTCCGTTCCGCATGGGAACAAATATAGAACATCTGTGGAACTATTTCAAGTTTTCCGCCGGTCACTGCGTCTGTTGCGCCGTTGCTGAACCAGCCTGTCCCGTCGTATTCGACCTTGTTTTACAACTGCTTTTGTTTGTTCAAGACAGATGAAGGAATGCGCGATCAACATTTCAACCCGCACCTTCCATGCGCCACACCCGCATCCGCCAAAACCCGCCTTATTCGGTAAATTACCGGCTATTTCCCGCTGACCGACATGGCAAAAACGCTATGATCGTGTGGAACGGCATCCCAAACTGGCCAAACCTGCTCTGTTCCCGACGCGGGATGTCGGGAACAGAGCATACGAAACCCGCGCACTATGGCTGACTCTGGGGAAACGGTGACCCGCCCCAGTCGCCCGCAATCAGGAGAGAAGCCCCATGAAAACCCACGCACAGGCCGTCGTTATCGGAGGTGGCCTGATTGGTTGTTCAATTCTGTACCATCTGGCCAAGTTGGGGTGGAAAGACGTTGTTCTGCTGGAACGCGATGAACTGACCAGCGGATCAACATGGCACGCGGCGGCAGGTATCCACGGGCTGCACGACAACAACAATGTCACCCGCATCCAGCACTATACGATGAACCTGTACAAGGAACTGGAAAAGGAAACCGGGCAGGGATGCGGTGTGTTCCAGCCGGGGTCGCTCTATCTTGCGCAAACGGCGGATCGCGAACATCAGCTGCGCCTGCAAGAAGCCAAGGCACGGTTTTATGGCCTCAACTTTCATGAGATCAGCCGTGAACAGGCGCTGGAACTGCATCCCCTTGCCCAGTTCGATGATATCCGCTGCATCATGTATGAACCCGATGGCGGCAATGTGGATCCGTCCGGCGTGACCATGGCATATGCCGCCGGCGCGCGCGCGATGGGGGCATCGATTGAGCGGTTTTGCCCTGTAATAGGGACTGAACCGCAGGCGGACGGCTCTTGGATCGTGCGCACCGAAAAGGGCGATATTCACACGCAGTGGGTGGTCAACGCCGCTGGTCTATGGGGGCGCGAGGTTGCTGCGATGGTGGGCCTAGAACTGCCGCTTCAGCCCACCGAACATCAGTATTTTGTAACCGAAGCGATTGAAGAGGTCGCCGCCCTTGGCCGCCGTTTGCCCTCTATCGCGGACCGGGATGGCGAGTACTACTTCCGTCAGGAAGGCAACGGTTTGCTGATCGGCGCCTATGAAAAGGATATGCGGTTCTGGGCTGAAAACGGAACGCCACTGGATTTCGCCCATGACCTGTTCCCCGATGATCTGGACCGGATCATGGACAATGTGATCCGTGCAACAGAACGGGTTCCCGTGGCGGCGACGGCAGGGGTCAAACGGGTGATTAACGGCCCAATGATCTGGTCGCCGGATTCAAATGCTCTGTGGGGACCGGTGCCAGAGCTTAAGAATTACTTCTGTTGCACGGGCATCATTCCCGGCTTTTCCCAATCCGGTGGCCTTGGTCTGCTGGCCGCCCAGTGGATGATCGAGGGCGAACCGCAATATGATATGTTCGCCTGGGATCTGGCCCGCTTTGACGACTGGGCAGACAAGAAATTCACCATGGCGCGGGTCGAAGATGTCTATACCCACCGTTTCGCCATTCATTTCCCTAACGAAGAGCGCAGCGCAGGCCGCCCTGCACGCGTGCGCCCGGCCTATGAAATGCAACAGGAAATGGGCTGTGTCTTTGGCCTAAACTGCGGGTGGGAACATCCCCTTTGGTTTGCGGATCAGCCCGGAAAGGTCGAGACCAACGGATTCACCCGCCAAAACTGGTGGGAGCCGGTGGGCAGCGAGGTGCGAATGTTGCGCGACAATGTTGGCGTCATCGATATCTCGAATTTTGCCAACTACATCATCAAGGGACCGGGTGCATTCGATTGGCTGGATCAATTGGTTGCGAACCGCGTTCCGACAGTGGTCGGCCGTTCCTGCCTGACGCCACTTATCTCGGTCCGTGGTGGCGTTGCCGGTGATTTCACGATCACAAAGGTGGCCGAGGACGAATACATGATGATCGGTTCTGGTATGGCCGAACGTTATCATCAACGCTTTTTCAACATGGTTGAACTGCCCCAAGGCACCACGCTTGAAGTCGTTACCAACCGCATTGCCGGGTTCAACGTGGCCGGCCCGAAATCCCGCGACGTGTTGCAACGGCTGACCAACGCCGATTTGTCGAACGATGCGTTCCGTTTCATGCGTTCCGCCACGATCGATGTGGCGGGCGTCACCTGCCTTGCTATTCGTGTCAGCTTTACCGGTGATCTGGGATGGGAACTGCATTGTGCCGAAGATGATCAGATCAGGCTCTATTCCGCACTGTTAGAGGC
>JBPCWT010000041.1:0-10107 GCA_051009255.1 Ruegeria sp.
GGCCTGAACCTCGTACGACGGGCTTTGATGGGCTAGCGCTAAAAACCCGCAACGGGAAAGCATGCCCATCAAACCCACGCGACAGCAGGTTCTTGCGGTTTTATTTCCAGCTATGCGGGGGGCAAAATGTTTTAAGCGGCACCGAAACTAGGTTTCCCGGTTCAATGCCGCTCTTAGGCCGGTCAGACCAACAAGCGTTACAAATTTAATGCAAGGCTTGTGTGGCCGTCCGTGAGTGGTGGCCTTTGTTACCTGGGTGTCTGAACGACGTACCGACCTCTGTTCGAGTTATCGCTTTGGCAAAGGTATCCCTTGTTAACCAGCGATTTCAGAGCGCGGAAAAATGTCGGCCGCGACACGTTCCGGACGAACGAATATTCGATCAGCCCGAATGTACGGAGTTCTTCCGTGGATTTGGATATTTCACCTGCAGCGTAATAGATGTCACGCTCAACAGGGGACAACTCCTCCAGTCCCTGAGTGCGTTCCAGGCTTTGCATCAATTTGCGCAGTTCGGCGAGTTTTGAGACTTCGATCATTTCTTCAATACCTGACTTTCGTGTCATTCACCCTAGGGGGATGATTTTGAAAAACATCGAGGGCAAAACGTCCCACCCTCGCTGTATCAAGTTGACACTTTTCTCCCATCGAATACTTTCGCGGTCTGATTAGGTGGCTTACCGAGCAAGAGTGAGTGATTGCGCCAGCCGCCCAAAGGTAGTTTCAATTCACGCCCGGCGTTGCAAAACGTCGGGCTTTTTTTCATGGCCAAGTACAATAGCGCACGTTAACCACATCGGCACTGTGTTTACACAAATGCGTACTCAATTAAAATTCAAAAATGTATGCAGTTATGGATGCAGGTTTTTGCCAGGGTAAAAACCGCTATTTTATATGCATCTATCCGATGGCAACCGCCTTCACATCGTCGTCGATAAACGGCAGATATTGCTCGAAATTTTCGGCAAACATCTGCACCAGGTTTTTGGCCTGACGGTCAAATGCCGCCTGATCGTCCCATGTGCGTCTAGGGTCCAGCAGGACCTCGGCAACACCGGGAACTGTGACCGGAACATCAAAGCCAAAATTGGAATCCTTGCGAAATTCAGATTCGGCAAGCGATCCGTCCAGCGCCGCGGTCAGCAAGGCCCGGGTCGCACGTATCGGCATCCGCGAACCAACCCCATATGCGCCCCCGGTCCAGCCGGTATTCACCAGCCAGCAAGTTGCGCCATGCTGGGCGATTTTTTCACGCAGCAGGTTGCCGTACTCTTCTGGGCGACGCGGCATGAAAGGCGCGCCAAAACAGGTCGAAAATGTTGGCTGAGGCTCTGTTACGCCACGTTCCGTTCCCGCCACCTTCGAGGTGAATCCGGACAGAAAATGATACATTGCCTGCGCCGGTGTCAGCCGCGCAATCGGAGGCAGCACGCCAAACGCATCACAGGTCAGCATGATGATATTCTTCGGATGCCCACCCATTGCCGAACTTGATGCGTTCGAAATGTATTCCAGCGGATAGGCGCAACGCATGTTTGCCGTCAGCGAGTCATCGTTGAAACCCAGTTCCTTGGTTTCCGGGTCGAACACCATGTTCTCGATGACTGTTCCGAACTTTGTGGTCGTGGCATAGATTTCCGGTTCGGCCTCGGCATTCAGGTTGATGGTTTTGGCGTAACAGCCACCTTCAAAGTTGAAAGTACCGCGATCTGACCAGCCATGTTCGTCATCCCCGATCAGGGTCCGTGCCGGATCGGCGGACAGTGTGGTTTTTCCGGTACCCGACAGCCCGAAAAAAACCGC
Organism: Ruegeria sp.; assembly: GCA_051009255.1. GTDB lineage: Bacteria > Pseudomonadota > Alphaproteobacteria > Rhodobacterales > Rhodobacteraceae > Ruegeria. The sequence goes on from JBPCWT010000041.1 coordinate 1,804, forward strand.
CGTGTCCACCGGATTTCCAACCGCGTGGTTGGCCGAGCAGTGCATCGGCATCACGCCCTTTTCCGGCAGCATGTAATTCAGCAGGGTAAATACCGATTTCTTGTTCTCACCGGCATATTCCGTGCCGCCGATCAGGATCAGTTTGCGGTCAAAATTCAGTGCGATCACGGTTTCGCTGCGGCAGCCGTGCTTTTTCGGATCGGCTTGAAAACTGGGGCAGTTCAGGATGGTGAAATCCGCCACGAACTCGTCCAGGTCCTCGCGGTCGGGGCGGCGCAGCAGATGGCGGATGAACAGGTTATGCCACGCAAGCTCGGTCACCATGCGCACGTTTATGGAATAAGCCGGATCAGCCCCGCCAACCAGATCCTGCACGAAATAGTCCTTACCTTTCATATGCTCCAGCATATCGGCGTGTAAGGCGTCGAACCCCTCAGGGGTCATCGCAGCATTGTTGTCCCACCAGATACTGTCGGCCACGCTGTCCGTCTTGACGACATGTTTGTCTTTGGGGGACCGTCCCGTAAACTTGCCTGTCGTGACCAGAAAAGCACCGCCATTGCCAAGGGTTCCTTCACCCCGTCTCAGCGCCTCTTCGATCAGTGCCGGCTCCATGTAGTTGTAATAGACATTGCCCAGACCCTCGATGCCCTGATCTTCGAGGCGGAATTGCGGGTTAACCCGTCCAGATGTCATACGTTTCTTCTCCTTTGGCGGCGCCGTGGCAGTTGGGCCATGCGCCTTGGGGCATTTAACCGGATGGAGCCGGTGGATGCGCGCGTCTTATCACGGTCTCTCAGGGCGTGAACAGGACGGTTTGGCGCAGTTAGCGCAACCAGTCGCCAGTTTAGCGCCACCATGAATTTCCTGCCGAAAAACCGGGCGATGTTTCACGGCCTTCCTGTGCATTTTTACGTCAGCCCTGTGGCAACAAGTCCACGAATCAAAGGGGGACATCACAGTTACACATTGATTCGCGGACTCAAAAGGGCCAAGAATGCCCTACAATAATGAGAATTTTGGCGAATTGAGCAGTAACAGGGGCATTCCCGATGTCTAAGATTGCACTGGTGGATGACGACAGGAACATTCTGACGTCCGTTTCCATGACACTCGAGGCCGAAGGTTTCGAGGTAGAAACCTTCAACGACGGTCAGGCGGCGCTGGACGCGTTCAACAAGAAACTGCCGGACATGGCCGTTCTGGATATCAAGATGCCCAGGATGGACGGCATGGACCTGTTGCAGCGTCTGCGGCAGAAATCGCAGATGCCCGTTATCTTCCTGACATCCAAGGATGACGAAATCGACGAGGTTCTGGGCCTGCGAATGGGCGCGGACGACTACGTCAAGAAACCATTCTCGCAGCGCTTGCTGGTGGAACGCATCCGTGCGCTTCTGCGTCGGCAAGAAGCGACAGAGGGCGAAACCGCGACAGCCAGCACCGGTGATGCCAAAGTGATGGAGCGCGGCGAGCTGCGCATGGATCCGTTGCGGCACTCAGTTAGCTGGAAAGGCAACGACGTGTCACTGACCGTCACCGAATTCCTGTTGCTTCAGGCTCTGGCGCAGCGCCCCGGATTCGTAAAAAGCCGCGATCAGCTAATGGATGTGGCCTATGACGATCAGGTCTATGTGGACGATCGCACTATCGACAGCCACATCAAGCGCCTGCGCAAAAAGATGCGCGCCGCCGATTCAGAGTTTTCCGCGATCGAGACGCTGTACGGTATCGGCTACAGATATAACGAAGAATAGGCCCAAGTCGCCTTGAAGAGGTGAAAGAATTCTCGTGCGCGACACCGGAGAAGCCAACGGACCACGCGACGGGGATGTCGTACTCGGAGATGACTGGGTCATCCCGCAGGATCCCCAGTCTGCGGAACTACGAGCACGGCGATCCCGCCGAAGCCTGATGTCGCTGCGCGGTTCGCCGCTGGCGCGCAAGATCATCATGTTCAACGTGTTTGCCTTGGTGACGCTTGTCGCCGGGCTGCTTTATCTGGACGATTCTCGACGAGAACAGGTTGAGCAACGAGCGCAGAGCCTTGTCGGCGATGCCCTGCTGGTCAGCAACGTGTTTGAAACCCAGCTCAGGCTGGGCGGACCCGAAGCGCTGATGGATGTTGACGGCTCTGGCGTAAACTACACCTTAACCGGCCTCAGCCTGCGCGAAGGGGTCGAGGTTTTCGTTTATGACGACGCCGGAACGCTCATCGGATGGACCAGGGGCGCATCGACCTCCGGAGTGCCCAAAATCGTCCGGTCCAATGCAGCCGCGCCGACCGGCAGCACCCTTATCAGCGATGCGCTCAACGCTGTTTGGAAAGGCGTGTCCATAGTTTTCAGCGGCGCGTCCAGGGCCACGCAGCCCCCTACACTGGCCCAACGAGTTCAGGGTCTGATCCCCGACACGATAGCAGGGCAGATCAAGGTACAGGCAGTTGCAGATTCTGTTGGCGATACGGTTATCGTCGCCTCTGCGCCCATCAAGCTGGATGGAAAGTCGGTTGGCGCGGTTGCCATGGCTGGCCCCGCCGGTGAAATTGACGCGCTTGCCCGACACGAACAGGAACGCGTTCTTCAGATGTTCGTGGTTGCCCTTTTGGTATCAATCGGTCTCAGCCTTGTGCTGGCGTCGACCATCGCGAACCCGCTGGCTGATCTGGCCGCTGCTGCTGAAATGGGGCGGGACAAGAATTCGAAACAGATCAATCCTGGCCGGATCCGCATTCCCGACCTGAGCGGCCGCCCGGATGAAATCGGACGCCTCAGCCGCGCATTGCGCGGAATGGTTACCGCGCTTTACAACCGTATAGACGCGAACGAACAATTTGCAGCCGATGTCGCCCATGAAATCAAGAACCCTCTGGCCAGCCTGCAATCAGCCGTTGGCACGCTGCGCGTGGTCAAGCGCGACGACCAGCGCGAAAAACTGATGGGCGTAATCGAACATGATGTGCGCCGTCTGGACCGTCTGGTCAGCGATATTTCGAACGCCTCGCGTCTGGACGCAGAACTTGTGAAAGAGGAAGAGCAGTCCTTTGACCTGCTGAAACTCATGATCAACCTCGGTCAGCATCTGGGTGACGAGGCGCGCTCGCAGGGGATCGACTTTATCATCGATTACCCGTCCGAACCCATTGTCATCAATGGGCTCGAGGCCCGTTTGGCGCAGGTCTTTGTCAACCTGATAACGAACGCGATCTCATTCTGTCAGGACGGCGACGCGATCCGGGTCTGGGTGCGCCGCCGCGAAAATCGCGTTCTGGTCGTGGTCGAAGATACCGGCCCCGGCATACCGGATCAGTCGTTGACCAAGATCTTCAAGCGTTTCTATTCGCACCGCCCGGTCGAGCATTTCGGCAACAACTCGGGCCTTGGTCTTGCGATATCCAAGCAGATCATCGAGGCCCATGGCGGCGTGATCTGGGCTGAAAACATTCGCCCGACCGAAGCCGACATAACATCCGACCCACAAGGTGCGCGGTTTGTTGTGGGGCTTCCCGTCTGACCCATGACTGTTCGGGTTCTGTCCGCTGTTGAAAATCAGGATTCGGCCATTGTTCACGCAAGCTGCGTTGCGCTTGATGGCCGCGGTCTGTTGATCACGGGCGCATCCGGGTCCGGCAAATCCGGGCTGGCCCTGCAATTGATGGCGCTGGGGGCCACGCTTGTCGCAGATGACAGCGTCGATCTGAAAATGACCGGTGACAAGGTAACAGCTCAATCACCCGCCGGTATCCGGGGCGTGATCGAGGCGCGCGGACTGGGCCTGTTGCATGCGGATACGGTCGGGCCGGTTGCGTTGGCTTACGTCGTCGATCTGGCCAGAACCGAAACAACCAGACTCCCCGACCCGGTGGATGTAAAGGTACTGAGGCAAACTGTTCCCTTGCTTCATGCGGCAAACATCCCACATTTTGCTGCATCGCTGATTCAACTTCTGAAAGCGGGCCGTACCGGCCCGGAATGGCCCAACCAATGAACACTCAGAGACGCCTCGTTCTTGTGACCGGCCCGTCGGGCGCGGGACGTTCGACTGCTATTCACGTGCTCGAGGATTTGGGGTTCGAGGCCATCGACAACCTGCCAATGGGACTTTTGTCACCCTTGCTGGAAGGCCCGGTACCGCAAAGCCCGATGGCCTTGGGCATAGATGCCAGAAACCGCGATTTCTCGACCATCGGATTTTTGGAACTGATTGCGAAATTGGGACGCACGGAATCACTGGACCTGACCACGCTTTACCTGGATTGCAGCGACGAGGTGCTGCTGCGCCGGTTCTCAGAAACACGCCGGCGTCACCCAATGGCCTCGGATGCCAGCCCGGAAAGCGGAATACTTCAGGAAAAAGAACTGCTGCAGCCCATTCGCGAAATCGCCGATACACTCATCGACAGCAGCGCCCTGAATGTGCATCAGCTGCGCGAAGAGGTGGAGCGGTGGTTCGCGCCTAAGGGCGGGCGGCATCTGGCCGTATCCATCGAATCTTTTTCCTACAAAAGAGGTTTGCCTCGCGGGCTGGACATGGTTTTCGACTGCCGTTTCCTTGCCAACCCCTACTGGGAGCCAGAGCTGCGTGCCGCAGACGGTCGAAACCCGGATGTCGCGGATTATGTTCGTCAGGATACAAACTACGCACCGTTTTTTGAACGGGTGGTGGATTTGTTGCAAATGTTGTTGCCGTCCTTCCGTGCAGAAGGCAAAGCGCACCTGTCGGTGGCCTTTGGCTGCACCGGTGGTCAGCACCGTTCGGTTGCCATAGCCGGGGCCGTTGCAAAGGCCCTTGCGGACGGGGGGCAGCAGGTGTCAATTAGGCACCGCGAAATGGAACGTCGATCGTTGAATGTGAGGTCGGATTGATCGGGATAGTAATAGTAGCGCATGGCGGGCTGGCCCAGGAATACCTGGCCGCAATGCAGCACGTTGTCGGCCAGCAGCCCGGTCTGGCGGCGGTTTCGATCGAGGCCGACCACGACCGCGAGGCCAAGCAGGCCGAAATCTGTCAGGTTGCCGATCAGGTTGATACCGGCGACGGGGTCGTTGTCGTCACCGATTTGTTTGGTGGCAGCCCATCGAATCTCAGCCTGCGCGCGTGCGCGCCGCAGGATCGCAGGATACTGTACGGCGCCAATCTGCCGATGCTGATCAAGTTGGCCAAAAGCCGTCACCTGCCTGTGGCCGATGCCGTACGCCACGCGATGGAGGCCGGACGCAAGTACATTAATACTCAAAATGTGACGTTGGATTGAATCCGGATTGATTGATAATGACAAACCGAAGTTTGAAAATAGTTAATGAAAAGGGCCTTCACGCCCGCGCTTCGGCCAAGCTGGTCGAAGTGGTAGAAGGATTTGACGCAACGGCAGAAGTTTCCCGAGACGGACTTTCTGCCTCTGGGGACAGTATTATGGGCCTTTTGATGTTGGCAGCGTCGCGCGGAAGCACTATTGACGTGGCGACGTCCGGCCCGGATGCTGAGGCGTTGGCTGATGCTTTGGAAACCCTGGTAAACGATAAGTTTGGGGAAGGGTTCTGAAAGCGTATCGGCCATGACAAGAAGAACAGGAAGACCTGGATTTGGCGGAAACCGCTCACGATACCAAAGCCGGCGCGGTGGTCGATACAACCACCGATCAGGGCGAGATCTACGACCGTAGAACGCTGACCTACGCGAATTCGTTCGACGACGTGTGGACGTCGACGGCCATTCGCACGATTGAATGGCTCACGGGCAAGCTGACGATCCTGCGCATGGTCAACAAGTTCGAGAAAAAGAATGAACTCTATCGTGGCCAGAAATTCTGGGGCGGTGCCCTGAAAACAATGGGCATCGACCTGACGACCCCTGACGAGCAGATCGCGCGCATCCCAAAGGAAGGCCCGGTTGTCGTGGTCGCAAACCATCCTCATGGTATGGTGGATGGCATGATCCTGGCCGAACTGATCGGCCGTGTCCGCAGCGACTATCGCATCCTGACGCGCTCGGTTCTGACCGGACTGGACGAGGCCGCGACCTCTTTCATGATCCCGGTCCCGTTCCCGCACGACCCCGAGGCCCAGACCAAGATGCTGGAAATGCGCGGCAAGGCGATGGAACACCTCAAAAACGGTGGCGTCGTGGCCTTGTTTCCGTCCGGCGTTGTCATGTCCTCGGACGATTGGTTCGGACCGGCCATCGAGCAGGAGTGGAACGTTTTCACGGCCAAGATGATCCGCCGTTCGGGCGCGCAGGTTGTGCCGATCTTCTTTCCGGGCAGCAACTCTCGCTGGTATCAGATCGCCAACAAGCTGTCTCCGATCCTGCGGCAGGGCCTGCTGCTGCATGAAATCGTCCGGTCCTGCAACAAGCCAAATTCACCGGTTATCGGCAAGCCGATCCCTGAAGATGACATGAAATTGCTGGAAAAAGATCCACGCGGATTCATGACGTGGCTGCGCAAGCATACAATCTCGCTCAAGGATTGACCGACCCGCTGGCCTAGCGCGTCGGAACCGGAACTTCGCCGCGATAATCATAAAAACCACGCTCGGTCTTGCGGCCCAGCCACCCGGCTTCGACGTATTTTGTCAGCAGCGGGCAGGGGCGGTACTTGGTATCCGCCAGACCGTCATGCAGAACGTTCATGATGGCAAGACAGGTATCCAATCCGATGAAATCTGCCAGTTCCAGCGGCCCCATCGGGTGATTTGCCCCCAGCTTCATCGACTGGTCGATCGACTGAACATTTCCGACGCCTTCGTAAAGGGTATAGACCGCCTCGTTGATCATGGGCATCAGGATGCGGTTCACGATAAAGGCCGGGAAATCCTCGGCGCTGGCAGCGGTCTTGCCCAGACGGTCCACCACTTCCTTACAGGCGCTGAACGTGGGCTCGTCAGTTGCAATGCCCCGGATCAGTTCGACCAGTTGCATTACCGGAACGGGGTTCATGAAATGAAAACCCATGAACCGCTCGGGCCGGTCTGTCCGGCTGGCCAGCCTTGTGATCGATATCGACGATGTGTTTGATGTCAGGATCGTGTGCGGCTGTAGATGCGGTTGCAGGTCCTCGAATATCGCCTGCTTGATCGCCTCGCGCTCTGTCGCGGCCTCGATCACCAGATCGGTCTGCCCCAGTTCGGGCAGGCTTAGCGTCGTCTTGATCCGGCCCAGTGCCGCCTGCACCTCTTCGTCCGAAATCTTGCCGCGCGACGCCTGACGCTCCATGTTCGCCCTGATCGTTACCAGCGCATTGTCCAGCGGTTCCTGGCTGACATCGTTCAGCATCACATCATATTCTGCCAGCGCCAGAACATGAGCGATCCCGTTGCCCATCTGGCCTGCACCGATTACTCCGATCGATTTAATGCTCATTTTACGTGATGCCTTTTTATGAAGGTTGCCGCGACATTACCGGCAGTTCGGGGCAGGCGGCAAGAGGCCGAGATAGATCAGATTTGCTTCAAATGCGCACATTAGGAAATTCGCAAGACACGCCCTGTCAGAATACCTGATGGTCGAACAAGATCGGGTAAACGGCATGAGTTATCATTTGGCGGATGTCAGGACATCTGCTGAACCTGTTTGCACCTATGGCCCGTCAACGTTGCGGTTTCGCAGCCCGAAACGGTCGCTCAGGGGGGTGTACCTGGCCTGTGTCGGGGGGGACGAAACGTTTGGCCGGTTTGTCGATCAGCCCTTTCCGGCGCTGCTCGAGGCGCGACTGGATCGGAAATGCGTGAACTTTGGCAGCCTTTTCTGCGGGTTAGAGGCGTTGATGCAGGACGAAACCTTGCTGAATTTCGTAAATCAGGCCGAAGTCTGCGTTCTTCAGGTGCCCGGTCTGCTGGGCCAGTCGAACCGCTTTTACCGGGTCCATCCGCGCCGCAATGATCGGGTGCTGGCACCAACCCATGCCCTGACCGCGCTTTACCCCGAGGTCGATTTTACCGACGTTCATTTCGTCGGTCACCTTATCGCACACCTGCAATCGCATGCCGACGCCAGATTCGAACTGTTCGTCAGCGCCCTTCGCTCGACGTGGTTGAAAAACATCAGCGCCCTGCTCCAACGCATTGCGCCGCCTGTTATCCTGCTATGGCTGCGCCCAAATGGTGAATTCGCCGCGACCGTGAACCTTGTGAAAAAAGATCCGGTGGTCGATACGGCGGCTATCGACGACCTGCGGCCGTATTGCGCCGACATCGTCGAACTGGCCGTTCGCGCATCCGGCGATTCAGACGAGTTGGAGGATTTGCTTTTCGGCACATTGCAGCAGCCAATGGCGGAACACGTCATCGGCCCGGCAACCCATCGAAA
>JBPCWT010000042.1:0-3407 GCA_051009255.1 Ruegeria sp.
GCCCTGACCAACGGCGCGTTCGAGTTGGGCTATGACAGCCGCAAAGAAATGAGCGCGACCGCCAGCTACCTCTGGCAGTTCTAAGGCCCAACTCCGTCAACACATCAAAACACGCGCCTCCGACCCGGGTCGAGGGCGTTTTTGAACTTGGCGTGCGCGTACCACCCCGACTGTGCCAAAGTTGCAGAATTCACCTTGACCTCAACCGCACTTGAGGCCCGAACATGAACTCCGGTATGCGATAAGTCCCCGAGGTTTCACTTTCCGGTCAGGGTAACCTGACGACTCGGTCGCCCAAAAAACGGAGTTCGCCGGTGCACGTCCTGACGGTTCTTGACCATCCCAACCCCGCCTCGTTCAGTGCCGCCGTTGCGCAGCAATTCATGGAGGGCGCGAAAACGGCGGGTCACTCGGTCGAACTTGCCGATCTGCATGCCGAAGGTTTCAATCCCCGCTGGACCATGGCCGATATCGAGGCCGACAGCAGCGCAAAACCATTGCCGGATATCGCCCGCGAGCAGGCACGGATTGCCCGGGCCGATGCGATCTGCATTGTCTTTCCCCTGTTCTGGTGGGGGATGCCATCCATGATCAAGGGGTGGGTTGACCGCGTGTGGACCTGGGGGTGGGCCTATGATCAGTTGGACGATCCTGAATTATCGCTCCAGCGGCCCAGATCGGGCATCCTGTTGATACCGGCCGGGGCGCGTTCGGACGAAATGGAATCCGAAGGATACCTCGCGGCGTTGGAAACGGCGTGGACCAAGGGCACTTTTGGATATTTCGGGCTGTCACCCCGCCGGATCGAAGTGCTCTGCGGCGCAACCGGTTCAGCCGCACGGCGGCAAACGCTCCTTGAACACAGATTTCAGACTGGGCTGACCCTACCAATTCCCCGCAGCGCGGGCGGCGCAGACACCTGACAGATGCCAAAAGCAGCGCCTATGTATTCGGGGCTATAGCGTCAGACCCAGAACTACTTGGATACATCACGGCAAATATCGCCGGTTGCGCCATTCCCTCAGCGCATAACGGCTAGACCGAAACCTGTGTTGTTAGCGATAACCAACGCGCCTATCTGAAGCTTGTCCCAACAAGGAACAAGCAAACGATCATCGGGGAATACGCCCCGGTAATGAAAGGATTAAAGATATGGCCCACGCAATTACAGCAACACACACCGGCACCAGCATCAGCGACCGTTTCTGGGCATTTGTCGGAAACGTCCGACAGGCTCGCGCCAAGGCAACCGAATACAATCGCACCTACTCCGAGCTGCAAAGCCTGAGCACCCGCGAGCTTGACGACATCGGCCTGCGCCGTTGCGACATCGGTGATATCGCGCGTATCCACGTATACGGCAACTAACGGTCACACAGCATGCGCCATCGCCGAAAGGCTTTGATGCAGTAAATCCCGCGACGCCGTGCATCTGCGCGGCGTCTTTGCGTTTACAAGGTCTGGTTTGGCGCAAATATCTCTGTTTTCTCCTCCAGCCCTTTCAGGCTGAAAAAGCCGATGCTCTTCTGTGGGTCGGGCAGTTGATCAGCAAACTCGCGGGAAAACAGCAACGCGTGGCCCGTTCGGGCGCACAGGCTCTCGATCCGCGACGCGATGTTCACGGCCTGACCCAGCACCGTAAAATCCAACCGCCGGTTTGATCCCACATTTCCATACATAACCCGTCCAAAATGCAGGCCAATCCCGAATGTCAACCGGTCATGGGTCGGCTTCTCTAACGCAGCCCGCGCCGCGACCAGCGCCCTTGTGCATGTGTTTTCGCCCTCGGCCCCGATTGGAAAAATCGCCAATACGCCGTCGCCCATCAGCTTCAGAACTTCGCCGCCATGCGCCGTGACAGACTGATCTATCAACTCAAAGTAACGATTGGCCAGTTCGACGGTCTGTTCAACGGGGTATTTGGCGTTCAGGTCGGTCCAGCCGCGAATGTCACTGAACAGGATTGCGGCCTCGATCGCGTCGATATGGCCGCGTGTAATCTGACCGCCCAAAACTCTTTGACCGGTCCGTTCCCCCAGATAAGCCGCCGTAACCGCAGATGACAGGGTTTTCAGCCGATGAACTTCGGCCAGCGGTGCCAAGGCCATTGAAAGGATTTGGATGCCATCTATGTCGGCATCATCAAACCCGCCCGGACGGTCCGTTGCCACAACCAGAATGCCGCTCAGGTGGTTGCCATAGGGCAGGGGAACGCCAAAGTAATCGGTGGCCCCGCGCGCCTGCAATTCACGATAGGCCAGATGATCGTCTGGCCCAAGACGGGTCAGGTCCTTGCGCAACGGCTTGCGGGTGACCGAAATCTCTGCCAGCGGACTGCCCTTGAACTCTGGTCGCTTTTCCAGCCCATGCGCGTTTTCGATGGGCCCTGTCGGTTCTTCATCCCGTTCCCAGATTGCGCTGACGGCTGCTGTCAGGGGGTGAACGATCCGCTGGGCGACACGGATGCGCCAGACCGGCGCGCCCAGACGCAGCATTTCGGCACCCAGCCCGTCGATCAACCCATGCAGATCGGGCGGTTTGGGTCCGTGCTCATGCAGCCAGCCGACCACGTTATCGTGATTCCAACTCATGCAAAAAACACTATCGCCAATTGGATCAGGCGGATAGGGAACGGTACGGTTCATTGGGTGTCTGGCAGTGCTTGCATCAACCGATCTCCTCGTCTATACGCCCCCGGTGGCGTAATGCGCTGCAAGAATCAAAATCAAGAAATGCCGTGGTTGGCCCATCACGCTTCGGGGGTCACATCCGGCTAAGGAGAAGCGAAATGAAACTGCATGAACTAAGCGATAATCCCGGTGCAACACCGAAACGGACCCGCGTTGGCCGTGGTCCCGGCTCGGGCAAGGGTAAAACCGGTGGCCGTGGTATCAAGGGTCAGAAATCGCGTTCGGGTGTGGCCATCAACGGCTACGAAGGTGGCCAGATGCCGCTGTACCAGCGCCTGCCCAAGCGTGGCTTTAACAAGCCGAACCGCAAGGAATTTGCCGTTATCAACCTGGGCCTGATCCAGAAGTTTGTCGACGCCGGCAAACTGGACGCCAAAAAGGCAATTACCGAGGATGCGCTGGTTGCCAGCGGCCTTGTGCGCCGCAAACTGGATGGCGTCCGCATTCTGGCCAAGGGTGAAATCAGCGCCAAAGTGAACCTGGAAGTAACCGGTGCTTCGAAGTCTGCCGTTGAGGCAGTCGAGAAAGCGGGCGGTTCACTAAAGGTCACAAAAGCCGCTGCGGCAGAGTAAGCGCTTGTGAGCGGGCACAGACCCGCTTACATAGACCTCAGAGTTTTCCAAGACGCCGCCCGAGCCGGAAAACGGTTCCGGGCGGTGTTTTCATAAGAGAGACCGATTTATGGTATCAGCAGCAGAACAAATGGCAGCCAACACG
>JBPCWT010000043.1:0-7079 GCA_051009255.1 Ruegeria sp.
CGGCCGATCCAATCGAAATAGAGTATCAATGCGGCCCAAAGGGGGACTTGCTCTAACAGCAAAGTGCCACGCAGCCCCAGGACTCCGGTCAGCGAGATTGCAACTGTTAAAGACAGAACACCCAGCCATGGCAGTAAAATCCGCAACAAGGATATTACAAAAGTCCAGACCCCTGTGCCACGCCCTCCCAACTGACGCAGGTAATCCCCGCCCATCTCTGCCCAGCGCTTGCCATACAACAACAGAACTACAGACAGAACCAACAAGACTATCATCACAGGTGCTCGTTCACGCACCTGTTCTTTTACAACATCCGTTTTTACATTCTTGGATGTTTCGTTGACCAGCGCGCGCACGGCCTCTTTGACATCCACCCAGGCCGCTGGCCAGTACAAGGGATTGACTGGTGACGGACCGCGTTTCAACAGTTCCTTGGCCTGCCTGTCCCGAACAATCCGGTCAATTTCGCTTATCAGGCCATCGGCGCGATTGTATGCCTCCTCCGAAATAATTCGGGGGACACGTAAACTATCCAGTTGATCCTCTAGATGAGATCGCAGCCGGGCGATGTCTGACGGCTCCTCGGACCCATCATCTGGTTTAGCGCCAAGAGCATCCAACTGGCTTTGCAGTGTATTAATACGCTCGGTATTCGCGCTGCGGCTTTTGTTGAAAATATCGCGATAGTTTGCAATTTCGGAACGCAGCTTTTCCATGGCGGCGTTTGAGGCGCGATTTTCCTCTACAACGGCTTCGGCCCGGTCTGCGGTTTTTACCCAATTTGTGTAATAGTCGCTCTGTTCGTCCGTAAGCTGGGCCGATGCGGGAACGCCAAACCCCAACAGCGCAAGCGACAATATTACAAGAAACAGGCGGACCTGCTGAAGCATCACACGTCCTCGAACACGCCGGGAATGCTGCGGGGGGCTTCGGTCATCCAATCGGGAACCGGCAGCTCTTTTTCACGCAGGAAATTCGGGTTGAAAAGTTTGGATTGGTAGCGCGTTCCGTAATCGCACAGAACCGTCACAATAGTTTGACCTGGTCCCATATCCTTGGCCATGCGCACAGCGCCCGCAATGTTGATTGCAGTCGACCCGCCCATTACCAGACCCTCTTCGCGCAGCAGATTGAAAATGTAGGGCAACGCCTCGTTGTCAGAAACCTGATAGGAAAAATCTGGCGTAAATCCTTCAAGGTTCTTGGTGATGCGAACCTGACCGATACCTTCGGCAATTGAGCCTCCGTTCATCGCAAGTTCACCAGTTGTATAATAGGAGTACAGCGCAGCCCCCAAAGGGTCAGCCAGCGCGACTTTCACGCCTTTGGGCTGCAATGCCTCGGCCACACCGGCCAAAGTACCACCCGACCCCACGGCGCTGACGAACCCTGTGACTTTTCCTTCGGTCTGATCCCAAATCTCTGGTCCTGTGGTTTCGACATGTGCCTGACGGTTGGCGACATTGTCGAATTGGTTGGCCCAAATCGCGCCATTTGGTTCGGTTTTTGCCAGCTCTTCCGCCAAGCGGCGGGAATAATGAACAAAGTTGTTCGGATTGCGATAAGGCGCTGCCGGCACCTGAACCAATTGCGCCCCCGCGAGGCGCAACATGTCCTTTTTTTCTTCTGATTGCGTTTCCGGGATCACGATCACTGTTTTGAAACCCATCGACGCGCCTACCAGCGCGAGACCGATACCAGTATTTCCGGCGGTCCCTTCAACAATTGTCCCTCCGGGTTTCAGGTCACCACGCGCGATGGCATCGCGAATGATGTATAGCGCAGCACGGTCTTTTACCGATTGACCGGGGTTCATAAACTCGGCCTTGCCGAAAATTTCACACCCGGTTTCTTCGCTAACGCGGCGCAGCCGGATCAATGGTGTTTTACCTACCGCGTCCGCCAGATCTCGTGCAATGCGCATGGTGCCCTCTCGATTTGGATACGCTGGTCAGATGTACAGGTGCCCCGCGCCAACCTCAAGCGGCGATAGTCAAGCAGAACGCATCAATTCGCGCGACGCAATCTGTCCCGATGCCGTGCCAGCCAGTGTGCAATGGACAAAAGCGGCAAGTCCTTGAATGCGTGCCTGTCCACCATCGCCATAAATTCATCGAAAGGCAGTATTTGGCTGCGGATGTCTTCTCCTTCGGATTTGACGCCACCGTTTTCCACGGTTTTGGTCAGATCGCCCAAGCCGACATAAAGATGAACGTACTCGGTCGATGAACCGCTAGAAGAGTATGCACCACCAGCATATTCCAACGCGTCCAAACCGACATGTGCCTCTTCCATCGTTTCGCGCATCGCGGCGGCTTGGGGCGATTCCCCCGGATCGATCATGCCAGCGACAGGTTCCCACATCCACGGCTCGGGGTCATCAATCAGGTACACTGGTGGGCGGAACTGTTCGACCAGCAGCACCGTGTCTCGAACCGGATCATAAGGCAGGACAACCACCGCGCTACCTTGCATCAACCCGTTACGCTTAAGAATTGGCCCCATAGAACCATCATGCTGACGATGTTGAAGATCAATTTCCTCCATACCGAAGTAGTCGATGTAAACGCGGTCGTGCCGATGCACAATTACGTCCTCCGATGTGTTTCTCTTATCACCGGAAACCCTTTCCTTTGCCGCCACTTTTGCCCAGGCGCGGGTACGAATTGCGGGAAAGCTGCGGACGATGGCTTTGGCATCCACACGTCCATAATGGGCCATAACTTCGTCGAAGGACAAAAGTGTGATCTCGCCCCATTGATCCGCCCAATCTTTGATCGACCAAAGCTTACCGGGTTGCCACAAACCAGCCTCTGGGAAAAACACCTGTGCCTCTGCCTCGGAACCGTCGCTAAACCGCACATTCATCGGCTGAAGATCGTAATCAAAGCCACCTTCATAGAACACAAGCCTGTCAATATCTTCAGGTGACAGCCCCCTGACAAACACGCCATTTGCGTCCTGTCCGGAGGTTGGGACTATCATGGGGAATACCTGATCCTGAACCGCATGAACGGCGTGTTCAGGCAAAACAGCCGGGGTTATATCGATGCTTTCGCTCGGTCGCCCCAGCACCAGCTCAAGCAGAGGCGAATAGCACAACGTGCCATAGAAAAACAGGTCGGACAAAGTTCGTGATCTTTCTGTAGGGGATTTTGTTTACTTCCAGCGGCGAGCGGCAAACTCGGTGAACAACCCCGTTACTACGGCACCTATCGCCAGAGTCCATAGGATCTCGGGCACGATTAGCTGCTTTCCATACTCAACACCAATTGAGAATATGCTCAGCAACGCTTCGAACGGCCCGCCATAACGCTGCCGCATGGCAAGGCTGAACATTTCATAGGTTCCCTGAATAAACAGCCCCCAAAATACCAACGCGGCAACGCCGGTTAACCCGTTGTTTATTCCGGCCGTTGTTCCACGCCCGGCGCGCTTTCCCATTATGACCCAGCCGCAAATAAAGCCAATGGACATGTTCACATAAGTAAATTTCCCATACTCTTTTTCGTCCGGACCATTTTGAATGATCATTCCAGAAACGATAAATGCAATCACAACAAGGCAAAGGGCGGCGACAAGGCGTGAAGCTGTGGGCATTCTGTTTGCGTCCGGTTGTTAACTGGGTCTTGCTATTGTGATCTGTGTCACATCGCAATTGCCGGTGTCAAAGGCCGCGCCGCACGCGGTCAAATAAAAATTCCACATGCGGCGAAAACGCTCATCAAAACCCATGTCTGAGATTTGATCCCACTTGTCGTTGAAGGTGTCGTACCAACGACGCAAAGTAAGGTCATAACTTTTGCCGAATTCCTTTGAATGAACCAAATCCAGACCCGCAGTCGTTATCTGCTGTCTCAGAACTTGAGGAGCTGGCAACATTCCACCAGGAAAAATATATTTCTGAATGAAATCAACACCGTTTTTGTAAACATCCCAACGCCGGTCCGCAACTGTAATGATCTGCAGCGTTGCCCTGGCACCCGGTTTTAAACGGTCTCGCACCGTGTCAAAATAAACTGGCCAGTACTTTTGGCCAACCGCTTCAAACATTTCGATCGAGGCGATCCCATCGTATTGCCCACGTTCGTCCCGATAATCCTGAAGCTTGAAGTCGACCAACTCTGAAAGTCCAGCGTTTTCAATTCTCTGGGATGCATACTTGAACTGTTCTTCACTGATCGTCAGCCCCGTCACGCGCAAGCCACGCTCCTTCGCTGCGTATTCCGCGAAACCTCCCCAACCACAACCAATTTCCAAAATGTGATCACCGGGCCGGGCACCCATTTCGTCAACCAGACTGGCATACTTTGCGGTCTGCGCATTTTCGAGACTTTCCTGCCCGGTTTCGAAAATTGCGCTGGAATACGTCATGGTATCATCCAGCCACAACGCATAAAAATCATTTCCCAAGTCATAGTGGTAAGAGATATTTTTCTTTGCCTGAGATCGATTGTTTCGGTGCAGCCAAAATCTTAGCCGTTCATATGCCCGTACAATGCCGCTTCCCGGAAAATCGTCATAAACGGTTTCATTTCCCAGGTGCACCAAGTCCATGAAGGCCCGCAAATCAGGTGTACTCCAATCGCCCTCCAGATATGCATCCGAAAACCCAAGTTCGCCTTCTCTTATCAGACGCGCAAACACATCAGGGTTATGCACATCAATTCTGGCCACTGGGCCAGGCTTTGACGCATCGGCGCGAAACACGCGGCCATCCGGAAGGGAAATATCGAGACGCCCAGAGTCCATCCTCTCGAGCATCTTCATCACTTGCACAAAATATCTTGGCAGGTTCTCCTGCCCGTCGGTCGTAGTCAGGATCATCCGCTCTCCTCTTTGCGGTCTAACCTCAAAGCTAGGCCGAGATTTTGTTTCTGGCAAGTTTTCAGTTCCTTACCGGGTTTTTCCAGAGGTCATACGCGGCCAAAGCGGTTCTTCTACCAGTGTCCAAATCCACTATAGGGCTTGAATACATCGCCGTTTCACCCAACTCCCAAGACCTCGGAACGGCGCGAAAATAGTCTAGGCTGGCCTCAGATGGATCCGATCGACCCTCTGCAATCCAACGTCGAACGTATTCTTTTTCCGGATCAAACCTCTTTTGTTGGATTTCGGGGTTGAAAACCCGGAAATACGGCGCCGCGTCCGGTCCCGACCCAGCCACCCATTGCCAACCCATTGCATTTGCAGCCGGGTCCCAGTCTGTCAGGCATTCAGCGAACCAATCCATGCCAATTTTCCAATGAACCATCAAATGTTTGGTCAAATAGCTTGCGACAATCATTCGAGACCTGTTGTGCATGCGACCGGTAACATACATCTCGCGCAGTCCAGCATCGACCATTGGAACCCCGGTTCGCGCCTGTTTCCACGCCTCGACGTGCGGATGATCGGGGTCGGTGATCCATGGGAAAGAGTTCCATTCCGGTTTCCAGTTTCCGGAAACGATCCCCGGAAAATGGAACATCAGATGATACGCAAATTCTCGCCACGCCAGTTGGCGAAGAAACGCCTCGCCATCACCAGCCCGAATTGCGCCGTGCCAAATTGTGCGCGGGCCAATTTCGCCGAGAGAAAGGTATTCAGAAAGATTCGATGTTGCGGACAAGTTCGGACGGTCCCGCAATTCTGCATAGCGCCTGACACCGTTCTCAAGAAAACCGTGCAACCAGTCATGGGCCGCGCCCTCACCCGGAGACGCATATGAACTCACCACGTTTTTGCCCCTTTGCATTGCTTGCCCAAGGCACCAATCTCTCAACGCCTCGGATTCGGGCCATTCACGCGGCGAAACCAGGCGAGAAACCTTTTTTGATGGAGCTTCAACGTCTCTTGACCTAACCGCGCGCCACATTGGCGTGAAAACCTTGAATGGCTGGCCGGACTTGTTCGCGACAGTCCATGGCTCAAACAAAAGGTGACCCTGATGCGAGCGGGCTTCGACACCGCTGTGTTGCAGTGCCTCCTTAATCTGGCGATCTCTGTTGATCGACCCTGGATCGTAAGACCGCGACCAATGAACCGAATTGGCGCCCGTTTCGTCAATCACTTGGCGAATGACTTTCAGCGCCGGACCGCGTCGTAGGATCAATCGACTGCCGATTTCTTCCAGCGCCGAACCAAAAGTTTCCAAACCAATTCCCAATCGCCATTTGGGTGCAGACCCAAGGGTTTCAGCCACTTCATCCAATATGAATACCGGGATGATTGGTCGGCCAGTTGCTGCAACCGCACTCAGACCTGAATGGTCCGACAAGCGCAAGTCTCGGCGAAACCAAAAGATGATTGGCGAGTGATCTTGCTGCATGCCTGCCCCTTTTGACCAATAATACGGCCAAGGGGCTGTGGCGGATCACAAAACCTGATCGAGCGCCCGGATCAATTGATCAACTTCCTGTCTTGTCGTGTAATGCGTAAAGCTTAATCGCAAAACACCCTTTTGCGGATCTACGCCCATAGCCTTTAGCGGTCTGACGGCATAAAAATCGCCGCCACTGGCCATTACTCCATGCTTTGCCAACTCTGCGGCAACGGGTTCTGCCGGTCGGTTCAGTTCCAGTGCAACGGTCGGCGCGCGCTTATGGGCATCCGATGGGCCTATCAAACGAACCGCGTTGCGGGTTTTGACGGCGTCCAAAAGGGGTTGCAGCAACTCAACCTCGTGCGCGCGCATCAAATCGTGAACAAATGCGCCGCGCTCCACTGCTTTTGTGGACGGGCCACCGTGATGACTGCAAAGCAGGTCAACGTAATCGGCCATTCCGGCGCTGGCCGCGATCTGGGCATGGTCAGGTCCGGCTGGAGTGAACCGCTTGTAAAGGGCGTCCGCATTAAAGTAGTGCGCCTGATTTGGCAGCAATTCGCCAAGAGTACGGCGAATGACCATGCAACCCTGATGAGGGCCATAAGTTTTGTAGGACGAGAACAGATAAATATCTGGCCCAAGATCGCCGACATTCGGAAACCCGTGCGGTGCATACGATACGCCGTCCACGCAGGCAAAAGCGCCAGCCGCATGAGCAATAGCGGTAATTTCAGTTACCGGATTAATCTCGCCCACGACATTTGAACAATGC
>JBPCWT010000044.1:0-3309 GCA_051009255.1 Ruegeria sp.
AGAAAACAACCGTTGCTAACAACGTAAAACGCAGCACCCATCCTTTGCGGAACCAAAGGAGCGTTAACAACGCGGCGGGCCATGCCAGAATCCAGCCTCGATCTTGCCAGTCCAGCCTGTCATCATCGGCAAGAGCCTGAGAATAGGCACTTTTGATGCGACGTTCGAGAGTAGCAATGTCTTTACCATCGGGCGTGAAGGGGACGACGGTGGAGTTTTTCAGAGTGTCCAACTGTGTAATGGATTGCCCCTGAGGGAGCATGGTCAGAAAAAAAATGGATGTATCGGAGCTCTGAAAACTTGCGGTGAGAGTAGGGTCAAGATCATCCAGAACAAACAAGACCGCACCCGGTGTGTCGGAGGAACTCAGAATGTCTTCTGCGACGGCCAATGCCTTGTCAGCAGAATCCCCTTGCTTGGGCATTATGGATGGGGTCAAGCCCTCTAGCAGGGGGCGCAGGATATTGCCATCCTCGGTCAATGGTGCGACGCGATGTGGCGTACCGGCATAGGCAACGAGTGCGGTGCTTGCGCCTGCTCGGGCGTTTATCAGGTCGGTGACTTTGAAATTTGCGCGTTCCAACCTGGATGGGGCGAGATCTGTTTCTTCCATGCTGTCGGTGACTTTGAGTGCGATCACAAGGGGCGCCGTGTCCGCAATCAAAGGATTTGGCGCACGTGACCAGGTCGGGCCAGCCACCCCGAGTGTAACAAGCACGGCTATAATCATAGCTGCGTCGATTACCCCAAACTTGCGTGTATCAGTCGCATCCAATGTCAGGGCCTTCATCAAATGCGGCGCAATACCCGAGCTTTTCTGAACGCTTTCCTTATTTCCTGTCCTGGTCAGCCACCAGAGACCCAGAATTGGAATTAAAAGAAGCAACCAAATGGTTCTAATAAAATGAAAATTAGAAAAGAAGTCGGTCACCATGCCAACCCCTTAAACCTTGCAAAACGAATCCAGCTAATGCTGGCCAGTATCACAAGCAACGCAATGGCCAGAGGATAGTGTGAAAGGCTTTCGCGTGGTCGGTAGCTTTGCGTTTCGACCACCCTTGGGTTTTGGGCGTCGATACGCCGATAGACATCCGCTAGCGCATCTTCGTCGTCGGCATAGAAGTACTGCCCACCTGTGCGACTGGCGATGTCCTTGAGCGCATCAAGGTCAACGCGGTCTTCACCGGTTGCATTGGGATCGCCCACGCCAATTGTATAAATCTCAACACCTTTTTCAGCAGCGATAGCCGAGGCATTTACCGGTGTCATTCGGCTGGACGTGTCGGCGCCGTCACTTAGTACGATCATCAGTCGCTGATCAACTTCACTGAACTCGAACGTACGGATTCCCAACCCAATTGCATCGCCAAGTGCGGTGTTCGGCCCGGCCAGTCCAACCGCGGTTTGATCCAGAAAGTCATTCAAGCTGTTCAGGTCTTCGGTAAAGGGCGCTTGAACAAAGGCGCGCGTGCCAAAGACGATCAGGGCCATTCTGTCGCCGTCACGTTCTGCAATAAATGAGCGTAAAACGTCTTTTACAGCCTCTAACCTTTGTTTTCGTTCACCATTGGATGTTTGAAAGTCGCGTTGATCCATCGACCCAGAGATATCCAGCGCAAGAACGACATCCCGGGCGGATTTTTCTATCACAACCGGTTCACCCAGTTGTTCGGGACGTGCCATAGCAAGAACAAGTAGCAGCCAAACGAGGGCCACCATCATCGTTCGCGCAGTGGTGCGGCCGGGAACCAAGGAGCCGGACTTGGGTTCAATGCCTGCCGCATTGGCGACGTGTCGAAAGAATGGAATTCGAACAGACGAAACAGTCTCGTGATAAGGGGGCGCCAGAAAATACACAACCAAAGGCAGCGGAAGAATCAGGAAAGCCCAAGGAGCGGCAAATGACAGCATCATTTTCCCGCCTCGACTTTATGATACGTGATCCAGTCGCGGGCCAGCTTTGCGACCTGCTGGTTTTCCTTGCTGCCACGATACGGAGCCTGCAACAGCGACCGGCCAACTTCATCCGAAAAATTAATTTTTTCAGCGGAATGGCGGAGAAAGTTTAACCAATCTTGACCATGCAGGCCAGCAACGTCGTTTCGGAGAAAAGCGGCCAACGCGGCACGTCGAAGAATGCTTGCAACACGCGCCGGATCGTTTTCTGCTTGCTTCAGTTCCGAAAGCGCTAGTCGGCGATAGGCATTCGCTCTGCGACTTCGAACCTGCAGGTAGATCACGGCCCCAACACCGATCAGAAAAATGACGGTCAGAGCAATCCAGCCCCAAGTTTGTGGGACCATTGAAATCGGCATTGGCTCTGGCGCCGGAGCAAGCATATCCAACAATTCGACCAGTGACTTACCTTGGGTGTCGGCGCTCATTTCGCGCCTCCGCGATGTCCAAATAGATATAGCAACTGGTCCAGCGCTGGCTTTTCCGTCGTCAGGGGAACAACGGGAAATCCATAGCGATTAGACCACAACACTAATTGTGATAACCGATTCTCCATCGCGGATTTTACGCGGTCGGAAAGACCGGGGGCGGAACTGTCCAGTTCGATTTGTTCGGCTCCATCTGAAACGGCCAGTTTAAGATCACGCGGAAGCAGACGTGAACTCGGGTCAGATACGTTAAAAAGTATGAGGTCATTTGACTGAGCAAGCCGACGAAATAGTGTCTCTGATGATCCATTCATCCCGTCGAAATCAGAGAACATGCACACCAAGGCATTGGTATTGGCGATGCGCACAGCCTGATCCAGAATTTCGTTCAAGGTAACCGAACCGTTCCCCGGCAACCCCGCATGAAGGTTGGTATTTGCAATTCCGATTGATGACAAAAACCGCGACAATGCGACGGGGCGGCGCTGAGGGCGGTGCTCAGCCAAGGTGTTGTCAGAAAATACAATACCGCCAATACGGTCCCCTTGGACCAATACTCGATACGCGGCAATGGCTGCGGCTTCGGCCGCGACGACGGACTTCATATACACTTGGGTTCCAAAGAACATGGACACGCGTTGATCGACCAGCAACAGCGCCGGGCGGTCTCGTTCTTCGGTGTATACACGAACATGTGGCTGCCCGGTTCGCGCAGTTACCTTCCAGTCTATCGTGCGGATATCGTCGCCGGGCAGATAATCTCGCAACTCCTCAAAATTCAAACCGCGCCCCCGAAGGCGAGAGGCATGACGCCCGTTAAGGATCGAACGTGCGGGTTGTCGAGGTAAAAGGCTAAGCGCGCGCGACCGTTTGCCAAGACGCCGAAGGTGCTCGGCATCAACGTGTATCCTTGGATCAGTGGGTT